>DATEKI010000001.1:0-8189 GCA_035277545.1 Rhodanobacteraceae bacterium
CAGGCGACCAACGACCTGCTGGCGTCGCGCATCAAGATCCGTTCGCTCAACTTCATGCGCGGCCGCACCTTCCTGTCGCGGTACCTGATCATCGACGAAGCGCAGAACCTGACGCCCAAACAGATGAAGACGCTGGTCACGCGCGCCGGCCCCGGCACCAAGATCGTGTGCCTCGGCAACGTCGAGCAGATCGACACGCCGTACCTGACCGAGACGACGTCGGGTCTGACCTACGCGGTGGACCGCTTCAAGCAGTGGCCGCATGCGGCGCATATCACGCTGCGTCGGGGCGAACGTTCGCGACTCGCCGATTTTGCATCCGAAGCGCTATAAGAATGGGATCCCGACAAGAGTTTTCGTCATTCCGGGGCTGCGCATCGCGCAGCGATGCGGAGAACCCGGAATCCATTTTGATTGTCGTTCTTGCGGCTGCAAAATGGATCCCTGCCTGCACCGGAATGACGAACAAAGCCAATGGATTGACTCGCGCCATCCTTGGCGCTCGCCCTTCGGGCCGCCCAAGGCGTTCGCGTTTGCAATCCTGCAAACGCAGTCCGCCTGCGCGGGAATGACGGCAAAAACGATGCCTTCGCCGCACCCCGCCATCTGCCTCACCATCGCCGGCTCCGACTCCGGTGGCGGCGCGGGCATCCAGGCCGACCTGAAAACCTTCGCAGCACTTGGCGTGCACGGCTTGAGCGCGATCACGGCGCTGACCGCGCAGAACACGCAAGGCGTCACGGCCGTGCATCCGGTGCCGGTGAAACACCTTGCCGCCGAGCTCGACACGGTGTTCGAAGATTTCGCGATCGCCGCGGTCAAGACGGGCATGCTGGGTGACGCGCGCACGGTACGCTGCGTCGCGCGCGAACTCGCCCGTCGCCAGCCGCGCTGGCTGGTCGTCGATCCCGTGATGATCGCGACGTCCGGCGCGCGGCTGCTGGACAGGAACGCGGTCAAGGTGCTGATCGAAAACCTGATCCCGCTCGCCGATGTGCTGACGCCCAACCTGCCCGAAGCCGAGGCCCTGACCGGTATCCCGATCCGCAATGGACGCGACGGCGAACGCGCCGCTTCGATGCTTCGCGAATTCGGCGCACACGCAGTGCTCCTGAAGGGCGGCCATGGTGGTGGGCGCGAAGTGGTCGACCGCTGGTGCGATGCCCGCGGCAGCTTCGAAATCCGCAACCACAGGTTGCCGTTCGACGCACACGGCACCGGCTGCACCTTGTCGGCGGCGCTCGCGGCCGAGCTGGCGAAAGGCCGGGAACCGCGCACAGCGGCACGCCGCGCGATCACCTTCGTGCAACGCGCGCTGAAGCACGCCTACACCCCCGGCATGACCCCGCTCAGGGTCCTGGCACAGCGCCCGCGCTAAAATCGCCACGTTCCCACGCTGTTTCCCACCATGTCCGCGCTGCTGATCCTCCGCCTCGTCCTGCTGGGCCTGATCGCGCTGTTCCTGCTGAGCGCACTGGCCGTGCACTTCCGCAGCCGCGTGCGCCTGAAACTCGGCCGCCAGCTGGCGAGCCACGCCACCGTGTTCGCGCCGTACAACCTTCTGATGTACGCGTTTTCCGCGGTGCCGGCCGGCGCGTTCCCCGACCGCAAGCGCTTCACCGCGGTCGATGCGTTGCGTGACAACTGGCAGGCCATCCGCGACGAAGCCGCCGGCCTGTTCGACCAAGGCCACATCCGCGACGCGTTGAAGGACGACGACGCCAGCTTCGCCTCCTTCCTGAAAGTGGGCTGGAAACGTTTCTACGTGAAGTGGTACGGCGAGCCGTTGCCGTCCGCCCAGGGGCTGTGTCCGAAAACCGTGGAACTGGTGAACCGCATCCCTGGCGTCAAAGCGGCGATGTTCGCGTTGCTGCCGCCGGGCGTGACGCTGAACCCGCACCGCGACCCGTTTGCGGGTTCGCTGCGCTACCACCTGGGGTTGATGACGCCCAACTCGCGCGACTGCCACATCTTCGTGGACGGCCAGGAATATTTCTGGCGCGACGGCGAGGACGTGATCTTCGACGAAACCTGCGTGCACTGGGTCGAGAACAAGACCGACATGACACGGGTGATCTTTTTCGCCGACCTCGAACGCCCTTTGCGCTCGCGCGCGATGGCATGGGTCAACCACCATGTCAGCAACTTCATGGGCGCGATCACCGCGTCTCCGAACCAGGTCAGCGAACCCAGGGGCGCAGTCAACCGCCTGTTCTCGGCACTGCGTCAGCGCCGCGAGAAGAGCCGCGGCTTCAAGCAGCGCCACCGCAGGCTGTTCAAGACGATGAAATTCGTGGGCAGCGTGGCGCTGCTGTGGATTCTGCTGCTGGCGCCGTGGCCTTTGTTGCGCTGAGACCTGTCACAACGGGACCGGTTCGCACGTCTACAGGTTGAGTCGAACCGGAATCCCGAACTTGGACGCGCGAACCGCACTGTTCCAGCAACACCGCCCGCGACTTTTCGGCCTCGCCTACCGGATGCTCGGTGTGCCCGCCGACGCGGAAGACGTATTGCACGACGCGTGGTTGCGCTGGCAAGCGCAGGACGCAGCCGCACTGGACGATCCGGAAGCGTGGCTGGTCACCGTGACCACCCGCATCGCGCTGGACCGGCTCCGCCACGCCAGGACCGAGCGCGAGCATTATTCCGGGCCATGGCTGCCGGAGCCGATGGGGAAACCGGCCGGTTCGCCCGACGAGGAACTGGAAAGCAGCGAAACGCTCACGCTGTCGTTCCTGCTGTTGCTCGAACGCCTGAGTCCCGACGAGCGCGCCGCGTTCCTGCTGCGCGAGGTTTTCGACTACAGCCACGCCGAGGCCGCGACGATTCTCGGCATCGAAGAGGACGCCTGTCGCCAACGCGTGCATCGCGCCAAGGCGCGGTTGCGCGAAGGCCGCCCGCGCTTCCGTGTGGACGCGCCCGCACAACGCCGCCTGCTGCAGCGTTTCGTCGAGGCCATGCGTCACCCCAGCGAAGCCACCATGCGCGCGCTGTTCGCCGAGGACGCGGTACACGTGGCCGATGGCGGCGGCCTGGCGCGCGCGACTTTGCATCCCTTGCACGGCGCCGAACGGCTGGCGCGGCTGTACCTGCAGCTCGCGCGGCAGGCTCGCAGCGTGGAACTGAACTACGAATTGCGCACGCTGAACGGTGCACCCGCCCTGCTTTGCTGGCACGGTCCGCAGTTGTTCTACGCGATGTGGATCGACTGCGACAGTGAGCGGATCACCTCGATCCATACCATCCGCCATCCCGGCAAGCTCGCGCGGATCGAATCGGTCACGAAACACGGGGGCGGTGCGTCCTTGCATTGAGTGAGGGGATCTTCCATCACGTCAATCCAAACCCAAGGAGCTGCCCATGTCCCGTTTCACCGCCAAGAAACACTTCGCCGCCTTGCAACCATTGTTCGCGCTGAGCAAGCAACTCAAGTCCAGCGGCCTCGAACCACAACTGTGCGCGCTGGTGGAGATGCGCGCCTCGCAGCTCAACGGCTGCGCCTACTGCCTCGACATGCACAGCAAGGATGCGCGCGCCGCCGGCGAGGCCGAGCAACGCCTGTACGTGCTGCCGGCCTGGCGTGAAACACCGTTCTACAGCGCGCGCGAACGGGCCGCGCTTGCGTGGTGCGAGGCGCTGACACAACTGCCCGCGCGCGACCAGTCCGTGCCGGACGCGTTGTACGAGGAAGTGCGCGCGCAGTTCGACGAAAAGGAACTCGTCGACCTGACCTTGCTGGTGACGCTGATCAACAGCTGGAACCGCATCAACATCACCGCGCAGCCCGAAGTCGGTGACTACACGCCCGGGATGTTCGGCTGATCTCCGGCCGGATCGTTTGGGTGGGGATGGGTTTCACAACCCGCAACACCATCCCCATCCCGGCTTTCCCCAAGGAGAAGCAGGGCATCAACCACGCACGCGCTCAGCCAACGCTTCGCCGAATGATTCCGTCGTACCGCTGCCGCCGAGATCCGGCGTGACGCGGTCGTGGGCTGCAAGCGTTTCGCGGATCGCATTGCGGATGCGGGCGCCCTTCTCGACCATGCCGAGATGATCCAGCATTTCGGCCGCGGCCAGCAGCAGCGCGCACGGATCGGCGATGTTCTTGCCGGCGATGTCGGGCGCCGAACCATGCACGGCTTCGAAAATCGCCGCACCGTTGCCGATATTGGCGCCCGGCGCAAGCCCCAGGCCGCCCACCAGTCCCGCACACAGGTCGGAAAGGATGTCGCCGAACAGGTTGGTGGTGACGATCACGTCGAACTGCCACGGATTCATCACCAGCTGCATGCAGGTGTTGTCCACGATCATCTCGTTGAACGTGATCTGCGGATACTCCTTCGCGATCTCGCGCGCGACGTCGAGGAACAGGCCCGATGCGGTCTTGATGATGTTGGCCTTGTGCACCGCGGTGACCTTCTTGCGGCCCTTGCGCACCGCCAGCTCGAATGCGTGGCGCACGATCCGCGACGCGCCCTTGCGCGTGTTGCGCACGATGGACTGCGCGACCTCACCATCGTCCGAAAGCGTCTGGCCTTCGGAAAGGTAGGCGCCCTCGGTGTTCTCGCGTACCGTGATGATGTCGATGTTCTCGTAGCGCGCTTTCGTGCCCGGAAAACTGATCGCCGGGCGCACGTTCGCGTACAGGTCGAAATGCCTGCGCAACGCGACGTTCAGTGACGAAAAGCCCTTGCCGATCGGCGTGGTCAGCGGCCCCTTCAGCGCGATACCATGTTTCGCGATCACGTCCAGCGTGGCTTGCGGCAACAGGTCGCCGTGTTTTTCCAGCGCCGCCATGCCGGCGTCCACGAATTCGTAATCGAGGCCGCACTCCAGCGCATCCAGCACCTTCAAGGTGGCAGCCATGATCTCCGGGCCGATGCCATCGCCCCGGATGACCGCAATCGTTTTGCTCACGCACGAACTCCTCAAAGGCATCACCACGCAAGCGGCGATGCGGGCAGGACAAACGAGGAATTATCGCAGATCGCACCCCGCCGAACCATCCGGAGCGGCTTTTGTGAAAAATCAGGCCATGGACGGCCGTGGTGGACTCTCACGGCCGTGGCAAGACGCGCTTGCGAGAGAATCCGCCGACGCAGCGATCATGGACGATCGCATGAAAGCAGTTCCTGCAACCGCCCGCTGCGATCGGCCGCGGAGAGCTGGTCGAACCCCCCCACGTGCACGCCATTGACGAAGATTTGCGGCACGGTGCGGGCGCCGGGCGCGCGCGCCAGCATCTCGCGGCGCGCGTTCGCGTCGGCGTCGATGCGCAGCTCGCGCCAGGACAACCCCCTGGACTGCAGCAGGTTCTTGGCGGCGACGCAATAAGGGCACATCGCCGTGGAGTAGATTTCGATATCGGCCATTGGTGGTTGGATTGGAAGTTGCCGGGGCTCATTTTACTGCCGCTGAACATCGCGAATCCGATAGTGGCGATTGCCCCGGCGGGCCGCGTTCAGCCGAACAGGGCGTCGGGAAAACGCCCTGTCAATGCAGGCCATGGATAGCCTGCCGCGGACCACGTGCTGAAAGCGCTTGACCCGACGAAGCCGAGCCCGCGTGTGCGCCAGCTCGGCGTGTCGGGACCGTGTCCATGGCGCGAGTGACGTGCGGGAAAGCACTTCTTCGACCGACTGCTAGACTCGAACCATTCAAGCACTCGCCGGTCAAACCAAGAACGGAGCCCGCCGACCGAAATGCCGTTCCGCCTTCGCCGCCAGACCTTGTTCGCCTTCGCCGCCGCGGTGGCCTTGTCGCTGCCCGCCGCCGCGCAACAGGCGGACGTGCGCCTGCCCAGCCTCGGCAGTTCGGCCGACACCATCATGTCGCCGCAGGAAGCGCAGGCCTATGGCGCGGAATTCCTGCGCGAACTGCGCGCGGCGCACCTGGTGCTGGACGACCCGCAGGTGGACCAGTACCTGCGCACGCTGGGCTACCGGCTGGCCTCCGCCAGCGCCGACCCGAGCCAGCACTACACGTTCACCCTGATCAACGTTCCCGAGATCAACTCGTTCGCCACCTTCGGCGGTTACATCTTCATCTTCTCGGGCATGCTCACCGTCACGCAGGACCAGGACCAGCTGGCGGCGGTGATGGCGCACGAACTGGCGCACATCAGCCAGCATCATCTGCAACGCGCCATCGAGGACCAGAAGAAGTCCACGCCGCTGTACGTGCTGGGAGCGTTCGCGGCCGCGCTGGCGGCCTCGCACGCCGACTCCGGCAACCGCTACGGCCAGAACCAGCCCTACGGTTACGGCTACGGCAACGCGCCGTACCAGCAGGGCGTCGACCCCGCCATCGGTGCGTTCTACTCGGTGATGGCGATGATGCAGCAGCACATGATCGACTTCACCCGCAAGGACGAGGAGGAAGCCGACCACGTCGGCATCGAGACGCTGGCCAAGGCCGGCTTCGATCCCGAGGGCATGGCGACGGTGTTCGCGCGCATGCAGGCGCTGCTGCGTCCCGGAGGCGACGGCGGCATGGCGGCCGGCAACATCCCCGACTTCCTGCAGGACCACCCGGTCAGCAGCGTGCGCATCGCCGACGCCCGGGCCCGCGCGCACGTGCTGGAGCAGCAGATGCACGCCGTCAAGGGCTGCGTGAGCGTGCAGATCGGCACATTGCACTGCAAGGAAGAGCAGGTGCCCGCGCAAGTCGGCAGCGGGACGACCGATCCTTCCGGCTACGGCATGCTGCCGCTGCCGTTCGTCAAGGATCCCTCGGCGCTGCTCGATCATTCCGTGCGCGGTCCCAGCGAACGGCAATACGAATTGATGCGCGAACGCGTGCGCGTGCTGTCGTCGAGCAACCCGCGCTCGGTGCTGGACTACTACACGCGCAACATGGGTGACGACGCCAGGTTCGCGGCGTCCGTCTCCAACCGCTACGGTTACGCGCTGGCATTGCTGCAATTGAACCAGGCCGCGAAAGCGGTGCCGGTCATGCAGAAACTGGCGGACGCCAGTCCCGGCGACCTCACCCTGGCGCTGGGTCTGGCGGATGCGGAACGCCACGCCGGTCAGCGCACCCAGGCGCTGCAACGCTACGCCGCGCTCAATTCCACGTGGCCCAACGATCCCGCGATCGTGCTCGACTACAGCAACGCGCTGCTGGACAGCGGTACCAAGGCCGACGCCAGGACCGCGCAAGGCTTGTTGAAACCGCTGCTCAATGACGACTCCGAACCTTCGCTGTACGCGACCTACGGCCATGCATGCCACGTCGCGGGCGACGAGGTACACGCCGGCATCGCCTACGCCGACGCGACCTTCCTGTCCGGCCATGCCGCGGACGCGCTGGACCAGTTGCATCGATTGCTGAAGCGCAGCGACCTCGACTACTACACACGCTCGCAGATCGATGCACGCATCGCGCAGATTACCCCGATCGTGCTGGAAATCCGCCGCCGCCACCTGGACCAGGACCAGAACGGCGATGACGGCAACTCGCTGCAGGGCCACCAGGCCGGCCTGCGCTTCGGCGCCTGCGCGGGCGCGGCCTGCCTGCAACGGTGAGCGCCCGGGCCATGCGGTGCGGGACAGGTCGCTCGCGTATCATGCCGTTTTCGTGTTGCCTGCCATCCGCGCCATGACCGCCATCCGACATCCGCTTCGCCCGTTGTTCGCCGCCTCGCTCGCGATCGTGCTGTTCGCGTTCGTTGCCAACCGCGCGAACGCGGAAGCAGCGCCCGCCTCGGCCTCGTCCACGGCAGCGCCGGCCGCCCCCGCGCATCCGCAGGTGGAGTTCAAGACTTCACAAGGCGACTTCGTGATCGAGCTGTTTCCCGACAAGGCGCCCAAGACCGTCGCCAACTTCCTGCAATACGTGAAGGACGGTTTCTACGATGGCACCGTGTTCCATCGCGTGATCCCGGGTTACCTGGTCCAGGGCGGCCTGTACACGCGCGAGCTGCGGCCCAAGCGCACGCTGCCGCCAATTCCGGACGAAGCCAACAACGGCTTGTCGAACCTGCGCGGCACCGTCGCGGCGGCGCGTGGGCCCGATCCCGATTCGGCGACCGCGCAGTTCTTCATCAACGTGGTGGACAATCCGCGCCTCGATTACGTCGGCAACCAGAGCGGCATGACCTGGGGCTACGCGGTGTTCGGCAAGATCGTCACGGGCATGGACGTGGTGGACAAGATCGACAACCTTCCGACCGGGCCGCAGGGCCC
>DATEKI010000002.1:0-20374 GCA_035277545.1 Rhodanobacteraceae bacterium
TTCGCCAACGAAAGCGGCGATCCGAAGCAGCAATACTTCAGCGACGGCATCACCGAGGAACTCACCAACGCGCTCGGCCAGAACGCCGCGCTCACGGTGATCGCGTGGGATACGGCCTCGCACTACCGCAACAGCAGCGAAGGCCCGCAAGCGATCGGCAAGGCGCTGAACGTCGCCAACCTCCTGCACGGCAGCATCCAGCGCGAAGGCGACCAGGTGCGGGTGGTGGTGGAACTGGTGAATACGCTGACCGGCGCGCAGGTCTGGTCGAACCACTACGACGACACGCTGGCCAACGTGTTCCAGGTGCAGGACAAGATTTCCGCGTCCATCGCCGAGGCGTTGCAGGTGAAGTTTGCCGCCGCGCGCTCCGTACAAACGGTGAACCCGCAGGCGCACGACCTGGTGCTGCAGGCGCGCGCGCTGATGGAGAAGGGCCGCAGTGCCGCGCCCTTCGAGCAGGCCAGGAAACTGTACGAACAGGCCATTGTGCTCGATCCCGGTTACGCCGACGCGTATGCCGGGCTTGCGCGCGTGTGGTTCGAGCTCACCCAATATTCCACGCTGCCGCTGAAGGACGCCTTGCCCAAGGTGCGCGAAGAGGCCCACAAGGCGCTGGCGCTGGACCCGCGCAACGTGGAGGCGCTGGTGGTGCTGGCCAATGCCGATGTGACGGAGGGCAAGATTGCCGAAGCCAGGGTCGGCTTCGAGCGCGCGCTGACGATCGATCCCAGTAATGCCAACGCGCATCTGGATTACGGCACCATGCTGCCGCAGCAACAGCAGCTGGCGCAGGAGCAGGAAGCGGTGCAGCTCGACCCCGACAACGCCACCGCGCAGAGCAACCTCGCGGTGGCTGGAATGGACCTCGGCGAATACGCGCAGGCGCTGGCGCCCATGCAGGCGCTGCTGCGGCTGGACCCGACCAGCGCCGACAGCGCGCTGGGCT
Organism: Rhodanobacteraceae bacterium; assembly: GCA_035277545.1. GTDB lineage: Bacteria > Pseudomonadota > Gammaproteobacteria > Xanthomonadales > Rhodanobacteraceae > 66-474. Next base: position 950 of record DATEKI010000002.1, read on the forward strand.
TGGCGCAGGTTTATTCGCTGCTGCACCGCGACGTCGATGCGGTGAAAGCCTTCGACCTCGCGCAGCCCAAAACGGAACTCGCCAAGGCGCTGGTCGCCGCCGGCCGGCTGACCTATCAATCGCTGCTCGATCCGAAGTTGCACGCGCAGGCGCTGGCCGCCGTAGACGCACTGCGCCGGCGCGCCGATCTCGATCCCACGTCCATGGGCGACGTGCTCCAGCTCGAACTGGCGTTGGGCCAGAACCCCGCCGCGCTGCAACAGTTGCCGAAATACTGTGCCGCGACGCCGGTCGGCTGTAGCGACATCAGCGTCAATCCGATGTACCTGCCGCTGCGCGGCGACCCGCGCTTCCAGGCGCTGGTGAAACAGTACGACACCGCCTCCAAACCGCCAGTTTCGGCCTCCGCCGTACCGGCCTCGCCCTGACGCTTTTCTCCCTCCCATTCGAAGGGGGCTTTGCCATCAGGCTGTGGCGGCGGCATCCAGCAGTACATCCACGCCGGACGCCGGCGCAACCGACGCAGCAGGGATCGCCTCACCGCGCTTCCATGCCGCGACTGCATCGCGCTTTCCGGCACCTTCGACGAGAAACAGCACGTGCCGCGCGCGCGACAGGCGTTGCGCGCTCAAGCTGATGCGTTCGGGTGGCGGCTTGGGTGCGTCGGACACGGCGAGCACGTCCGGGGAATCGATATGCGCGCCCCAGTCGTGGCCGGGAAACAGGCTGGCGGTATGGCCGTCTTCGCCGAGGCCCAGCAACACGAGATCGAACGTATCGATGCTGCGCAGCTCGCGCGCGTAAAGCACCGCGGCGTCGCGTACGACGGATTCGGCGGGAATCGGGTGCACGTTGCCGGCGGGTATCGAAACGTGGTCCAGCCATTCGTCGCGTGCCATGCGGCTGTTGCGTTCGGGGTCGTCAGGCGGCGCGCAGCGCTCGTCGCCGAACCAGGCGTGCCAACGCTTCCAGTCGGTGTCGGCGTGGCGCAGCGCGCGGTACAGCTTGCGCGGCGTATTGCCGCCGGCCAGCACGATATCGAACGCGCCGTGCTGTGCGATCGCATCACGCGACGCCGCCAGCACCCGCGCGAGCGCGTTGGCGAGCAGTGAAGTGTCGTCGGGAAACTCGTGCCAGCGCACCGTCTGCGCGGGCAGGGCGGCGGGTACGCGGATCATTCCTTCTTCATCGCGTGGCCGCCGAATTCATTGCGCATCGCCGACAGCAGCTTGTCCGTGAACGAATCGCTGTCGCGCGAACGCAGGCGCTCGATCAGTGAAGCCGTGATGATCGGCGCGGGCACGTCGAGGTCGATGGCTTCCGCGACCGTCCAGCGGCCTTCGCCGGAATCGACCACGTAGGGCGCGATGCCCTGCATCCCGGGGTTCTTCTTCAGCGCGTCGGCGGTCAGGTCGAGCAGCCACGAGCGCACCACCGACCCGTAGCGCCAGATCTCTGCGATCTGCGCAAGGTCGAGCTTGAATTCGTCCTTGTGCTGGAAGATCGTGAAGCCTTCCGCGTACGCCTGCATCATTCCGTATTCGATGCCGTTGTGGACCATCTTGACGAAGTGGCCCGAACCGACCGGCCCGACGCGGCCCCAACCCTGGTCCTTGGCCGGTGCCAACGCTTCGAAGATGGGCTTCAGCCGATCGACCACTTTTTCATCGCCGCCGACCATCATGCTGTAGCCTTCCTTCAATCCCCACACGCCGCCGCTGGTGCCGCAATCGACGTAGTCGATGCCCTTTGGTGCAAGTTCCGCGGCGTGGCGCTGGTCGTCCTTGTAATTGGAATTGCCGCCGTCGATCACGACGTCGCCCCTGGCGAGCTTGCCGTTCAACGCGGCGACGGTTTCGTCCACGACCTTGCCGGCCGGCACCATCAGCCATACCGCGCGCGGCGGCTGCAGGGCGGCGACCAATTTGTCCATCGAATCCACGGCCTTGCCGCCGGCGTCGGTCAGCGCCTGGCGCGCGTTCTCGTTGGGATCGAACCCGACCACGTCGTGGCCGGCCTTCATCAGGCGCTGCGCCATGAAGTTGCCCATCTTGCCGAGGCCGATCATTCCGAGTTGCATGCTTTTCTCCTTGGGAAGCGTGGACGCGACGAAACGCATCGCAATCCGCGATGGTAGCGCGCACTGCCTTGCGCGGCGATGCAGGCTATTCGACGGGTTTCAGCCGCCGCTTGTTGACGTGGAACGGCGCTTCGCCATCGAGCGCCTTGCCCTGGAAGTAGCCGCGCTGCCATTTCTTCGCGACGGTCGCGGGATCGCCTTCGTGCAGCAGCTTGTTGAATTCGGCGCGCGACTTGCCCCATTCGGTGTAATCGGCCTTGAGCTTGGGATCTTCGTCGATGCTGGCGCGCCGCGGCGTGACGTCGTCCATCAGCGTGTGCGGACAGAACGTGATGAAACAGAACGGATCGTTTTTTTCGAAACGCACCGTGCACGGACGGGTGAAGCGCCAATTCATCGTGAACGGGAAGGGCAGCCAGTCGGTTTCGACCATGCCGTCGAGCGCGTGGATGCCATCCTTCGCGTAGTTGGGTGCGCCGCGTACCCACAGGCCCCAACCCGGCGAGGTGCGGAACAGCCAGCCGGTGTGGAAGGTCAGGATGCCGTGTCCGAAGTGCGAGGTGATGAGCGCGCGCAACGCGTTCGGATCGACGCCCGGCGCGCGCGCGGTGATCGCGTCGATGCCCTGGCCGCCGTTCCACGTCACCTCGAAATCCAGTGGCGAGGTCAACTCCCATCCGCTGGTGTTGGCCATCGACAGCGGCAGGCAGCGATACGCGTAGTGGTCGTTGGTCTGGTCCATCCAGGTGCGATCGCGGCGGCCGGGAATGATCGGGGCCGCGCGCGGATCGACCTGGTAGCACGTGAGTTCCGGCGCGGCGCTGGCCGGCAGCGCTTCCGGCCTTGCCACGTCCGTCACGTGCACGGGGCACGCGCCGGCCTTGCTCGCGATCTCGGACATCGGGTTTCTCCGGCGTGCGGATGGTCAAACGCCGCATCGTCTGCCGGATGGCGGGGCGCGTCAAGCTGCACCGCCGCACGCTTTCACGAATGATTGAAGTGGACCCGCGCATACTCGAACGTTGTGCATCCGCACGGACCAGGGACGCCTCCATGCCTGCCGAAGCCGCCATGCCCCCTGCATCGTTCCATCTGCTCGGCCGCGATGGCTACACCGTTGCAATCGACGCCGCAGGCAGTGGCTGCAGTCGCTGGAACGGCTTGGCGGTTTCGCGTTGGCACGCGGGCGAGCGATTGCCCGCGGGCGGGTACGTGTACGTGCGCGACAGGGCGGCCGGAAAGGCATGGTCGGTGACGGCTGCGCCTTGCGGGGGGTCGGTGCGTCGCTGGTGTGACGAAGCGATGGTGCGTTTCGCGCGTCGCGATGGCGCACTGGTCACGACGTTCGAGGTCGCGGTCGATCCGGAACATCCGGTCGAGATCCGCGGCATCGGCCTGCGCAACGACGGCCCGGTCGAAAAAGAGATCGAATTGACCTCGTATCTCGAACTGGTGCTGGGTTCGCTGCAGGGCGACAACGCGCACCCGGCGTATTCCAAGATGTTCGTGCAAACCGGCATCGAAGGCGATGTGCTGCTGGCATGGCGGCGCAAGAAGGATCCATCCGAACCGGATATCTGGGCCGCCCACGCGCTGGTCGTCGAGGGTGATGAACGCGGCGTGCGCGAATGGGAGACCGACCGCATGCGCTTCATCGGGCGCAATGGCTCGCTGGCCGCGCCCGCCGCGTTGCGCGATGCGTATGCCTTGTCCGGCACCATCGGCACGGTGCTGGATCCGGTCTTCAGCCTGCGTACTTCGGTTGTGGCCAGGCCGGGCCAGACGCGGCGCGTGGCGTTCGTCACCGCGGTGGCCGCCTCGCACGACGAAGTGCTCGCGCTGGTTCGCGGGTACCTGTCGGCGGAAGCCTGTGCCGAGGTGTTTGCGCGCGCACGCGCGGCAGCGCCGCGTGCATTGAAGGACGCCGGCATCGATGCCGGGGACGCTGCCGCATTCCAGCACCTGGCCGGCGCGCTGATCGGCAGCGACAACGCCTGGCGTGCGGATGCAGCAAGCATCGCGAGAGCGGAGGGCGGCGCGCCAGTGCTGTGGGTCAGGGGCATTTCCGGCGATCTGCCGATCGTGCTGTTGCGTCTCGACGATGCCGCGCAAGCCGGCATGTATGCAGGGTTGCTGTGCGCGCAGCGCTGGTGGCGCGCGCGCCAGTTGCCGGCCGACATCGTCGTGGTGAACGGCGGGGAAGGAAAGGCGGCGGATGCATTGGATGACGCGCTGCAGGCATTGACGGCTTCGGTGGAACAGGGCGACAAGTCGCAAGGCTCGCTGTTCGTGTTGCGCGACGGCGATCTCGACCAGAGGGTGCGAGACGGGCTGCGTGCAGCGGCGTGCGTGGTGCTGGAGGGCCGTGACGGCCGCCTCGCGGAACAGGTGATTCGACACGCCGGCAGGAACCGCACCGGTACCGTCGAACTGGCCACCCCCGCGACTCCGAAAGTGCGCGGCGGACAGCCCGCGTCCATGCCGTCGTCGAAGGATCTGGATTGCTGGAACGGCCTCGGCGGTTTCACGACGGATGGACGCGAATACGTCACGATCCTGCGCGATGGCGCAAGTACGCCCGCGCCGTGGTCGCATCTCGTCGCCAACCCGGGTTTCGGCTTCCTGGTGACGGTGATGGGCGGTGGCTATGCGTGGGCGGGAAACAGCCAGCAAAACCAGGTCACCGCGTGGTCGAACGACGCCGTATGCGATCCGCCGGGCGAAGTGTTCCTGTTGCGGGACGCGGAGGACGGCGCCGAGTGGAGCGCCACCGCGTCCCCGGTTCGCGCCGGTGGCGCTGCGTACGTTGCACGTTTCGGGCCGGGTTACGCGCGCTTCGACGCCAGCGTGCACGGCATCGAAACCGAATTGATGCAGTGCGTGGCTGCGGCCGATCCGGTGAAAGTTTCGCGCCTGCGCCTGCACAACCGCAGTGGACGCGCGCGGCGGATCGACGTCGCGCAAATGGTCGCGTGGAGGCTCGGCCCGATCGGCAGCGACCCGCGCGCAACCACGCAGGTCGGATCGGACATCAGGCGCCGTGCGGTGTTCGCGCGCAATGCCTGGCGCGAGGAGTTCACGCAGGCGGTCGCTTTCATTGCCTGTGGTGCGAAGGGCGCGAGGCCCGGCAGCGACCCGGGCCCACGAAGCGCGCTTGTCGCGACCGTCGAACTCGCGGCCGGCGCAAGCACCGACATCGTCTTCGTGCTGGGCGAGGGCGCGGATCGCGCCGCGGCCGAAGCGTTGGCCGACCACTGGCGCCGGGCCGACGTCGATGCCTTGCTGGAAGGCACGCGCTGGCTATGGGATGGCGTGCTGCAATCGCTGCAGATCGAGACGCCGCAGCGTTCGGTCGATCTGCTGGTGAACCGTTGCCTGCCGTACCAGGTGCTCGCGTGCCGGCTGTGGGCGCGCACCGCGTTCTACCAGGCCAGCGGCGCCTACGGCTTTCGCGACCAGTTGCAGGACGCCGCGGCGCTGTGCATCGCGCGGCCGGATCTTGCGCGCGAACACATCCTTCTTTCCGCGTCGCGCCAGTTCGAGGAGGGCGACGTGCAGCACTGGTGGCTGCCGCCGTCGGGCAGGGGCGTGCGTACGCGCATCGTCGATGACCGGTTGTGGTTGCCGTTCGTGGTGGCGCATTACGTGGCAACGACCGGCGATGCGGCGATCCTCGAATCGCGGGTGCCGTTCCTGCGCGGCGACGCATTGAAACCTGACCAGGCGGATTCGTTCTCCAGGCCAGATGTTTCGCCGCAAGCCGCGAACTTGTTCGAGCATTGCGCGCGCGCCATCGACGCGAGCCTCGCCACGGGCGTGCACGGCCTGCCACTGATGGGCACCGGTGACTGGAACGACGGCATGAACCGCGTCGGCGCGGGCGGCAAGGGTGAAAGCGTGTGGATGGGCTGGTTCCTGATCAAGGTAATCGGTGACTTCGCGCCGTTCGCGGAAGCTCGCCGCGACGCGCGTGTCGCACGCTGGCGCGACCATGCGCGCGCACTCGAACTGGCGCTGGAAACCAAGGCCTGGGATGGCGACTGGTACCGGCGCGCCTTCTACGATGACGGCACGCCGCTCGGCACGTCGGTCGATGCGGAATGCCGCGTCGAATCGATGGCGCAGTCATGGGCGGTGATCAGCGGGCGCGGTGACCCGGAACGCGCGGAGCGCGCGATGCGAGCGGTCAACGAGAACCTGGTGCGGCCCGGCGAAGGCTTCGTGGCGCTGTTTTCCGAACCCTTCGACAAGACCACCCACGATCCCGGTTACATCAAGGGCTACCCGCCGGGCCTGCGCGAGAACGGCGGCCAGTACACGCACGGGTCCATCTGGTCGCTGATCGCGTTCGCGATGCTGGGCGACGGTGACAAGGCCGGTGAACTGCTGGGGATCTTCGACCCGATCCGAAAATCGGATTCGCCGGAGAAGCGGGAGCGCTACAAGGTCGAACCCTACGTCGAATGCGCGGACGTCTATTCGGTCGCGCCGCACGCGGGCCGCGGCGGCTGGACGTGGTACTCGGGTTCCGCCGGCTGGCTGTACCGTGCGATCGTGGAATGGGTGCTGGGCTTCAGGTTCAAGGGCGACCGCTTGTTGTTGGAACCCTGCATTCCACGACGCTGGAAGGGTTGTGCAATGACGTATCGCCGCGGCGGCACGACCTGGCGGATCGAGGTGGAGAACCCGCACCACGCGTGCCGCGGGGTCGCCGCGATCGAAGTGGATGGTGTAACGTTGCAGGATTCAGGCGCCGGCATTCCGCTTGCCGATGACCGCGCCAGCCACCACGTTCGCGTCACCCTGCAGAAGGAGCCGAGTTGATGCCCGCGTCCAAGTCCGATGCCTTCGTGTTTTTCGGCGCCACCGGCGACCTCGCCTACAAGCAGATCTTCCCGGCGCTGCAGGCGTTGATCAAGGACGGGAAGCTCGACATGCCGGTGATCGGCATCGCACGTTCGGGTTGGGACGTCGACCAGTTGCGCAAACGCGCCGAGGACAGCCTGAAAGAACATGGTGGCGTTGACAGGGCGGCGTTCGCAAAGCTTTCGAAGCAGATGCAGTACCTCGATGGCGATTACGGCGACGCGCAAACCTACGGGAAACTCCGGAACGCGCTCGGCAATGCCGAGCACCCGCTGCACTACCTCGCGATTCCGCCCAGCATGTTCGTGCCGGTGGTGAAGGGCCTTGCCGCATCGGGCTGCGCGCAGGGCGCGCGGGTGATCGTCGAAAAGCCGTTCGGGCGCGACCTGAAATCCGCACGCGCGCTCAACCGCACGCTGCACCGCTTCTTCCGCGAGCACGACATCTTCCGCATCGACCACTACCTCGGCAAGGAACCGGTGCAGAACCTCCTGTATTTCCGTTTCGCCAACTCACTGCTGGAGCCGATCTGGAACCGCGACCACATCGCCAGCATGCAGATCACGATGGCCGAGGATTTCGGCGTGCAGGGGCGCGGCCGCTTCTACGACGAGGTCGGCGCGATCCGCGACGTGGTGCAAAACCACATGTTCCAGGTGCTGGCGTTGTTGGCGATGGGCCCGCCGGCCAACCGCAGCGCCGATGCGATGCGCGACGAGAAGCTGCGGCTGTTCCGTTCGATGCGCCCGCTCAAGCCCGAGGACATCGTGCGCGGGCAGTTCGACGGCTACCTGAAGGAGCCTGGCGTGGCGAAGAAATCCACCGTCGAGACCTTCGCGGCGCTGCGCATCCACATGGATACCTGGCGCTGGGCCGGCGTGCCGTTCTTCATCCGCGCGGGCAAGCAATTGCCGGTGAAGTGCACCGAGGTGCTGGTGCGACTCAAGAATCCGCCGCAGCAGGTCTTCGATGACCCGCCGAACGGTGCGGTCAACCATTTCCGCTTCCGCCTGAATCCCGACGTCATCATTTCGGTGGGCGCGCGGGTGAAGGAACCCGGCGAAGCCATGAAGGGACACCCGGTGGAGCTGGTCGCGCACCGGCACATTCGCACCGCGATGGCGCCTTACGAGCGCCTGCTGGGCGACGCGATCGACGGCGATTCCGCACTGTTCACCCGCGACGACTGCGTGGAGGAGGCGTGGCGCGTACTCGACCCGATCATTGGTGACAAGGTGCCCGTCCACAAATACAAGCCGGGCACGTGGGGCCCGAAGGAAGCCGACGCGCTGATTGCCAAGGCGGGCGGCTGGAACGACCCCAAGGTCGAACCCGTGGCCAAGGGCGGCAAATGAACGCAGCCGCGTCAGTGGTGTTCCTGCTCGATGTCGACAATACCCTGCTCGACAACGACCGGGTGCAGGCCGACCTCGACGTGCACATCGCGAAACTTTTCGGCGCGGATGCGGCAAAAACCTATTGGAACCTCTACGAAACCCTGCGCGACAAGCTCGGCTATGCCGATTACCTCGGTGCGATCCAGCGGTTCCGGTTGGAGTGTGACGACGAGGTGCGGGCGCAGGACCTGGCCGCGTTCCTGCTCAATTACCCCTTTGCCGAACGCCTTTATCCCGGTGCACTCGATGCCATCGCGCACCTGTCGCAGTTCGGTTCTTGTGTCGTGCTTTCCGACGGCGACGTGGTGCTGCAGCCGCGCAAGATCGAAGCTTCCGGCATCGCGCACGCGGTACGGGATCGGGTCTTGATCTACGTGCACAAGGAGCGCATGTTGGATGACGTGGCCCGCCGTTTCCCTGCGCGGCATTACGTGATGGTCGAGGACAAACTGCGCGTGCTCGACGGCATGAAGCGCCGCTGGCGCGAGCGCCTGACCACGGTGTTCGTGCGCCAGGGCCACTACGCGAACGACCCCGCCGCGCGCAAGGAATATCCACCCGCGCAAATCGAGCTTTCCGGCATTGGGGCGCTTTGCGACCTGGATGCCGGCGCTTTCCTTTCCCCTTCCGAACCGGCAGCCGCCACGGAGTAACCCGATGAACACGACAAGACAACTGCACGATCTCGGCCAGAGCATCTGGCTCGACAACATCACCCGCGGCATCCTCGATGACGGCACGTTGGCGAAATACATCGCGGAGTGCAACGTCACGGGCCTGACGTCCAATCCATCGATCTTCGACAAGGCGATCTCCGGCGGACACAACTACGACGGCGCAATCGCGGAGCTGTTGGCCGACGGGCAGCACGGCGAAGACCTGTTCTTCTCGCTGGCGCTGCAGGACCTCACCCGCGCGGCCGACCTGTTCAAGCCTGCCTTCCATGCCAGCGACGGCGTCGACGGGTTCGTGTCGCTGGAAGTTTCGCCACTGCTGGCCGACGACACCGAAGCCACCATCGAATCCGCCGTCACGCTGCACGCCAAGGCGCGCCGCGACAACCTGTTCATCAAGATCCCGGGCACGCCGGCCGGCATTCCCGCGATCGAGGAATCGATCTACCGCGGCGTGCCGATCAACGTGACGCTGCTGTTCTCGCGCGAGCAATACCTTGCCGCGGCCGAGGCCTGGATGCGCGGCATCGAGCGCCGCATCGCCGAAGGCAAGTCGCCCAACGTCGATTCTGTGGCTTCGGTGTTCATCAGTCGCTGGGACGTGGCGGTCGCCGACAAGGTGCCCGCGGAATTGAAGGACCGTCTGGGTATCGCGATCGCGCAGCGCACCTACAAGGCATACTGCGAGCTGCGCGAAACGCCGCGCTGGAAGAAGATCCTCGCCGCCGGCGTGCATCCGCAGCGCTTGCTGTGGGCCAGCACCGGCACCAAGGACCCGAAGGCGCCGGATACGCTGTACGTCGAGGCGTTGGCCGCGCCCGACACCATCAACACGCTTCCCGACAAGACCATCCTGGCCTTCGCCGACCACGGCAAGCTGCACGGCGCGATGGCCAGGGATGGTGGCGATTGCGAACAGGTCATCGCGCAGTTCAACGCCGCCGGCGTCGACGATGCCGCCCTGGCGGGCCGGTTGCAGCGCGAAGGCGCGGCATCGTTCGTGAAATCCTGGAACGACCTGTTGGGCCGCATCACGCAGAAAAGTTCGGCGGTCGATGCGAAGGCGGCCGGGCAGGGGGCGCGCGCATGAGCGCACCTTCCCTGCGGTCGTCGCCCGAGTGGCGGGCGCTCGCGAAGCACTGGCAAGCGCTGCGTGGCACCACGCTGAAGCAACTGTTCGATGCCGACGCCCAGCGCGGCACGCGCTTGACGGCCGAGGGCGCGGGGCTTTACCTGGACTATTCCAAGAATCTCGCCACCGATGAAACCTTGCGCCTGCTGCAAAGGCTGGCCAAGGCGCGCGGCGTGTTCGCGCGGCGCGATGCGATGTTCCGCGGCGACAGGATCAACGAAACCGAAAAGCGCGCGGTCCTCCACGTGGCATTGCGCGCGCCCCGCGGCGAAAGGATCCTTGTCGATGGCAAGGATGTCGTGCCCGAAGTGCATGAAGTACTCGACCGCATGGCTGCCTTCAGCGACAAGGTGCGTTCCGGTGCCTGGCGCGGGCATACCGGCAAGGCCATCCGCAATGTCATCAGCATCGGCATCGGCGGTTCCGACCTGGGTCCGGTGATGGCGTACGAGGCGCTGAAGCATTACAGCCGCCGCGACATGACGTTCCGGTTCGTTTCGAACGTCGATCCCACAGATTTCGTCGAAGCGACGCGCGACCTCGACGCCGAAGAAACCCTGTTCGTCATTTGTTCCAAGACCTTCACCACGCTGGAGACGCTTACCAACGCGCATGCGGCGCGGGACTGGTGCCTGCAGAAGCTGGGCGGTGACGAATCGGGTGTGGCGAAGCACTTCGTGGCGGTTTCGACCAACGCCGAGGAAGTCGGGAAGTTCGGCATCGACACCGCCAACATGTTCGGCTTCTGGGACTGGGTTGGTGGCCGCTATTCGATGGACTCGGCGATCGGCCTGTCCACGATGCTCGCGATCGGGCCGGAAGCGTTCCGCGAAATGCTGGCCGGCTTCCACTCCATGGACGAGCATTTCCGGAATACGCCGGCCGGAAGAAACCTGCCCTTGCTGATGGGCCTGCTTTCGATCTGGTACAACGATTTCTTCGGCGCGCAAACCGTGGCGGTGCTGCCTTACGCGCAATACCTGAAGCGCTTTCCGGCCTACCTGCAGCAGTTGACGATGGAATCGAACGGCAAGCATGTGACGCTTGCCGGCGAGTACGTCGACTACCCGACCGGCCCGATCTACTGGGGCGAGCCCGGCACCAACGGCCAACATTCGTTCTACCAGCTGATCCACCAGGGCACCCGGCTGATCCCGTGCGACTTCATCGGTTTCATGCACTCGCTGAATCCGCTGGGTGGCCAGCACGACTTGTTGATGGCCAACCTGATCGCGCAGACCGAGGCGCTGGCGTTCGGCAAGACACCGGCGCAGGTGCGCGTGGAAGGCACCCCGGAATGGCTGGTGCCGCATCGTGTCTGCGAAGGCAACCGGCCCACCAACACCATCCTCGCCGAAAACCTGACGCCGCATTCGCTGGGCGCCCTGGTCGCGCTGTACGAACACAGCGTGTTCACCCAGGGCGCCATCTGGCACATCGACTCGTTCGACCAGTGGGGCGTCGAACTCGGCAAGCAGCTCGCCAAGAAGGTGATTCCCCAGTTGCAGGATGCTGCCGGGCCCAAGCTCGAACACGACAGTTCGACCAACGCGCTGATCCGGCGTTACCGCACTGCACGCAAGGCGGATTGATGAGCGGCGAGAAGATCAGTCCGCTCGCTGGCGAGCCGGCGCCAAAGGATATCCTCGTCGATATCGACAAGCTTTTGGCCGCTTATGCGGATATACGGCCAAATCCTTCCGATGCGACGCAGCGCGTCGCATTCGGCACATCCGGGCATCGGGGTTCATCGCTGGACGGCAGTTTCAACGAGTGGCACATCCTGGCGATCACCCAGTCCATTTGCGATTACCGTGCGAAGGAATCGGTCACGGGCCCGCTGTTCATCGGCTTCGACACCCATGCGCTGTCGAAACCCGCCTTCAAGTCGGCGCTCGAAGTACTCGCCGCCAACGGCGTCGACGTGTTTAGCTCGAAAGGCGGCGAGTTCACGCCGACACCCGCGATTTCGCACGCGATCCTCGTGCACAACCGCAACCGCGATTCCGGGCTCGCCGACGGCATCGTGATCACGCCGTCGCACAATCCGCCTGACAACGGCGGCTTCAAGTACAACCCGGTCAACGGTGGGCCGGCCGGCACGGGGATCACCGGCTGGGTGCAGAAACAGGCCAACCGGTATCTCGAAAACAAGCTGGCGGGTGTCAAGCGCGTACCCTTCGTGCAGGCCTGCGCGGCGGCCAGTACACGCACGCACGATTACCTGGACGCCTATGTTTCCGACCTGGTGAACGTGATCGATTTCGACGTGATCCGCGGCTCGGGGTTGAAGCTCGCGGTTGATCCGCTGGGCGGCGCCGGGGTGCATTACTGGGCGCCGATCGCCGAGCGCTACAAGCTCGACCTGACCGTCGTCAGCGAGGAAGTCGACCCACGCTTCGCGTTCATGACGGTGGACTGGGATGGAAAGATCAGGATGGATCCGTCGTCCGAATACGCGATGCAGCGCTTGCTGGCGTTGAAGGACAAGTTCGATGTGGCGTTTGCGTGCGATACCGACCACGACCGCCACGGCGTGGTGACGCGTTCGTGCGGGCTGCTCAACGCCAACCACTACCTCGCGGTGATGGTCGACTACCTTTTCCGCGAGAGAAGGGACTGGAAGAAGTCGGCGGCCGTCGGCAAGACCGTGGTCAGCACGGCGCTGATCGATCGTGTGGCGAAGAAGGCAGGGCGCAAGCTTTGCGAAGTGCCTGTCGGCTTCAAGTGGTTCGCGCCGGGACTGTTCGACGGTTCGCTGGGTTTCGGCGGCGAGGAGAGCGCGGGCGCGTCGTTCCTGCGGCTGGATGGATCGGCCTGGGCCACCGACAAGGATGGCATCGTGCCGGCGCTGCTGTCGGCCGAGATCACGGCGTGGGCAGGGCGCGACCCCGGCGAGGTGTATGCCGTGCTGGCCAGCGAGCTTGGCCGGCCGTTTGCTGATCGCGTCCAGGCCGTTGCCAATCCTTCGCAGAAACAGAAGCTTTCGAGGCTTTCCGCCAGTGAAATCAAGCTGTATTCGCTGGGCGGCGACAAGGTCGAAACGGTCCTGGACAAGGCGCCCGGCAACGACGCGCCGATCGGCGGGGTCAAGGTGGTCGCGGAATACGGCTGGTTCGCTGCGCGGCCATCGGGCACCGAAGACATCTACAAGATCTACGCGGAAAGCTTCAGGGACGAACAACACCTGCAATCGATCCTCACCGAGGCACAGGATGTCGTCGACAAGGCGATTGCCTGAGTTGGGAGCACCACACAATGTCCGTGAAGCAATCCGGCAAGTCCGCACCGGCCCGATTCGAGGTTGGTGACCACGTCACGTGGAATTCCGAAGCCGGCCATGTCAGCGGCGTGATCATCAGGATCCATACCCGCGACTTCGACTACAAAGGCCACACGCACCGCGCCAGCGCCGATGATCCGCAATACGAGATCAAGAGCGACCGGACCGATCACGTCGCTGCGCATCGAGGCAAGGTGCTACACAAGCTGTCGGATTGAATCGGCAGGTTCGCCCAGGTGGCAATCCAGGGCCGGTGGGGCACTTTGCGACATCCACGACGCAAGGATTCGGCGCCAGCCTTGGCCTTGGCTGGGCCTTGATTGATGCAAATGCCTATTGTGTAAAATTGTGTTGGTTGGTTTTTGAAGCTTGTCCCGGTTACTCGCGGGTCTATGAAGTTGCGCATGCTGTTCTCCCATGGCGCCCCCTGTTCGCGTGAATGTACGCGGATGAGATCGCTACCGCCGTGCACGAAAGAAATCCCGCAGCAGCATGGCGGACGCTTCGGCCAACAACCCGCCTTGGACTTCTATCCGGTGGTTATGGCGATCGGAAACCAGTGTGTCGAACACGCTGCCTGCGGCGCCGGTCTTGGGATCGGTCGTCCCGTAGACGACCCGCATCACGCGTGCATGCACCAAGGCCATCGCGCACATCGCGCAAGGTTCCAGTGTCACGTACAGCGTCGCGCCGAGAAACCGGTGGTTCCCGAGCCGTTGCCCGGCATCGCGCAGCGCGCCGATTTCGGCGTGCGCGCTGGGGTCGTTCAAGGTGATGTTGCGATTCCAGCCCTCGCCAACGATTTCGCCCGCCAGCACCATCACGGCGCCGACCGGCACCTCGCCGTCCGCGTCGCGGGCATGCGCTGCCAGCTCGAGCGCGCGTCGCATGAAGGCGGCATCTTCTGGCGAGAACGGATTGGAAGATGGAAGCGGCGTTGCCATGCCCGGCTGCTGCAAAAAAGAAGCAGTCGCCAGTCTATCGCCGTCGAGCAATGGTCCGGCTTGAATTCCGTTCGTCCCGGATCCAGTCCGGGGGCCTTGGACGCAGGCACGTGCGGCTGGAGTCGAAGGGCAAAGCGTGTTTCGACCTGCGCTCAATGCGAACGGCTGTTGGCGCCCATTCGCAAACCAGGTCGGTCAGCGGGACGCGATTGCCGGTCCATCGGCTGCGCGCGCCCCCTCTTCCCGTCTCCGCTCGCGACATCCCACCGCGATCCGCTTCCACCACGGCGCCGCGTGGAAGATGGCCATCAGCAGGTACATGAAGGTCATGCTGTCGAGTGAAAATGACCCGTGGCCCATCGCCCCGCACAGCATGTGCGCAGGATCGCTGCCCGTGAAGACGGTGACCAATGCCATCACCGCGAAGGTCGGCGTGGCTGCGAGGTGCAGCCAGCCACCGGCCCCCGCCCGGCCGCCTGATTTATTCCTGCGCGTATTCATCGTGGCGGCGCCACCAGGGAGCGGTTTCGTTGCGCCCCCTGGGCGCGCGGTCGAGCCACTGGTGCATCCCCCAGAGGCCATCCAGCCCGCGCGCGTAAGTGGAATAGGTGTGGTAGACGGCGCCATCCTCCAGCGCGAACGCGCTCATCCCGGGCAGTTCGCGCAGGTAGGTCCGGAGATCCACGCCACACTTCGCGGCATGGCCGTCCGGGGCACCTTGCGCGTCGGCCGGGAGCGGCGGATTCTCGTGGAAGTTGTACTCGTACCCCCGGTTTTGTTGCGCCTCGGTGAAGCCTACGCTGAAGTCGAAATTGAAATCGCTCTCGAACGAAGACGCCCAGGGGAACGTCCAGCCCATCCGTTCCTTGTACGCCTGCAACTTTGCCAGCGGCGCACGCGATACCGCCCACAGCATCACGTCGTGATTGGCCAGATGCTCGGTGAATCCGTTGAAACCGTCGGCGATCGCCGAGCAGGAGACGCAACCTGCCCTGTAATCCGGCCCGAACATGAAGTGGTAAACGAGCAGCTGCGAGCGCCCACGGAACAGGTCCGCCAGCGACGCCTTGCCGTCGTCGGTGTCGAACCGATATTCCTTGTCGATCGGCACCCACGGCAGTGCCTGCCGTTGCCGCGCCAGTTCGTCGCTACGGCGGGTGAGGTCTTTTTCCGCATCGAGCAGTTTCAGGCGCGCCTTCAGCCACTCGTCGCGTGTTCCGGTCTTGTGCGGGGTTGTTTGCCTGGTCATCACACGTTCTCCTTCGAATTTCCGGGTTCTCACCCGCCCTTTGAGCACCCTCTGCCAAAGGGAGAAAGATTTCGAGATACGTCCTAACGCGCGTGTTGCTTGCGAAACGCGGCCTCTCCTGCTTCCGACACCGCATCCCATTTTGGGTCGACCGGCGCGTCGGGGACATAGCTGTCGTGCCAGTTCCACCATTTGTACGGCCGACCCTGCGGGTAGCCTTTCGGCGAGTCCTCCCATTCCTCCTGGCGTCCCAGCGCGGTGATGTCGAGGTAGCTCCAGACGGTGCCCAGGGCCTCGTCGCCACGATTGTTGGTGAAATACGTGCGGAACACGCGCTCACCGTCGCGGATGAAGGCGTTGTGGCCGTGCCACTGGTCCACCCCGAAGTCCGCGTCGAAAGTGTCGGTGATGGTGTACCAGGGGATGTTTTTCCAGCCCATCCGCGCCTTGAGGCGTGCGATGTCGGCCTGCGGTGCACGTGAGGCGTACACCAGGGTGGTGTCGCGCGCGTTGAGGTGGGCAAGGTTGGAAACCTGGTCGGCACCGAGCGAGCAGCCGATGCAGGCGTGCTCCGGCCATCCATGCACGCCGGGCTCGAAGAAGGCACGGTACACGATCAACTGGCGGCGGCCGGCGAAGAGATCGAGCAGGCTCGCCTTGCCATCCGGTCCGTCGAATACGTAGGTCTTCTCCACCGCCATCCACGGCATCCTTCGGCGTTCGGCGGCGAGCGCGTCCCGCGCACGTGTCAGGGTCTTTTCCTTCACCAGCATCTGCTGGTACGCAGCCTGCCACTGCTGCGGTGATACAACCGGAGGCGTGCTCATTCCGCGAAGCCCTTCATGGTGTTGCATGCGTGTGTTGTTGTTCATGGGTTTCTCCCGTTTCTGCTCGTTCTGCAATGCTGGCTGCCTTTCATCCCTCGGAGCTTTCGCGTTCGGGCAACGCCCGACGCACCTGCCCGAACTCAAGCCGCGATCGGCTCGTTGCGCGCGTAGTCGGCCAGCTGTTTGCGAAGGGCGGCCTGGAATGCCGGGCGTGCCTCGCAGCGTTTGATGTAGGCGTCGAGCACCGGAAATCCGGCCACCAGATCCGTATGCCGAATGAACCTCAGCACCGTGGTCATGAGGATGTCGGCTGCCGTGAAGCCGTCGAGCAGGTACTCGCGGCCTTGGAGGCAATCGGAAAGCGCGGTCAGCCGTGCCCTCGCCTCCTCGGCGGCCGCCGGGCGACGGAGCTTCGTCCATGTTTCACCACCGTGCAGCTGGTCCATCACGAAGAGGTTCCAGAGCGGTGGCTCGACGGTGTTGAGCGCGGTGAACATCCACGACAGCGTTTCGATGTGCCGGCCAGGAGACATCAGTGCCACGCACTGTCCGGCGATGGCATAGATGATGGCGCCAGACTCGATCGAGACGCCGCCATCGTGTTCAACAGCGGGCACCATCCCGAACGGATGCTTGCGCCGCCATGCTGCGGAGTGCCGCTCGGCGGGGTCGACACAACGGCTTTCGTAGGCCAACCCGGCCTCCTCCAGTGCCCAGCGCACCCGCAGGTCGCGCACCAGGCCTTGGGCAAAAGGCGGAACATGCTTGAAACCCCACACCGTGATGTTTTCCATGTTGTCTCTCCTCGCATTCATGTTGTCGGACGCCGGTCGTTCCAGGCGCGTTGATTGGTGCCTGGATAGAATGCAACCGGGTCTTCGGAGGGTGGGAGTGACAATCGTGGCGCGATTCGGATGAGGACGTCGCCATGGATTCACTGATCACGGCTGCGGCGCGTGCACTGGCGGTGGGCGATCCGCTGGGCGCGTTGAAACGCGTGGCACTGCGCGACGATGCGCCCGCGCTGGCGTTGCGCGGTATTGCCTTGGCCCAACTCGGCGACCTGGACCGTGCAAAAACGTTGGTGCGGCGCGCGGCGCGTGCGTTCGGCAGGAAGGAAGCCGTGGCGCGCGCGAGGTGCGTCGTTGCGGAAGCCGAAATCGCGCTCGCTTCGCGCGACCTGGGTTGGCCGACCAAGGCGCTCGCCGTCGCACGGTCCACATTGGAAGCGCATGGCGATCGAACAAACGCGGAGCATGCCCGCTACCTCGCAGTCCGTCGCCTGCTCGTGATCGGTCGCATCGATGAAGCCGAACACACGCTGGCCTCTTTCGACGCCGTGCCGTTGTCACCGGCATTGCGGGCCATCCATGAGTTGACCATCGCCGGGATCGCGATGCGGCGCATCCATGCGCGGGCGGCGCGCGATGCTCTCGCGCGTGCCGGGCACGCGGCGAAGGCAGCGGGCATTCCGGCGCTGGCGGCGGAAGTGGAAAGCGTATCCCGCGTGCTGGATGCGCCCGCCGCACGACGGATCGCGCGCGGCGAATCACGGCTGGTCCTGCTCGACGACGTTGAAACGCTGTTCGCGTCGAAAATCCTCGTTGTGGATGCCTGCCGTTTTGTCGTCCGTCGCGCAGGTGTGGCGATTTCGCTGGCATCGCGCCCGGTGCTGTTTGCGCTCGCGCAGGCTCTGGCCGAATCCTGGCCGGAAGACGTACCGAGACGTGCGCTGATCACGCTGGCATTCCGCACGAAGTTTGCCGATGAAACCCATCGCGCGCGGCTGCGGGTCGAAGTCGGGCGGCTTCGCACGGCACTTCGCCCCCTGGCCGATATCCGGGCGACGCGGGAGGGATTTGTATTGGTGCCACATCGGGCACGCGAAGTCGTCGTGCTGGCACGCCCGGTGGAAGAAAAACACGCAGCCGTGCTGGCGGTGTTGTCCGACGGCGAAGCGTGGTCCAGTTCGGCGCTCGCGCTTGCGCTCGGCGGTAGCCAGCGCAATGTCCAGCGCGCACTCGACGCGCTTGCGGGTGCGGGCAAGCTCCAGTCGTTCGGCCGCGGCCGCTCGCGGCGCTGGCTGACTCCACCGATACCCGGTTTCACGACAACCTTGTTACTCCCTGCCCCGCTGCCCGGAGACTAGAGTGGTGCCGTCGAATCGTCGCCAGTCAAACCAACCGGAGAAAATCCATGGCCGACATCCTGCACCTGCTCCAGATCCAGGCGCCACGCGAATCTGTTTACCAGGCGATTGCCACGGCCGAAGGCTTACGCAACTGGTTATCACGCGATGCGGATCTGGATACCGAGCTTGGTGGCGACGGGGAAATCCGCTTTGCCGAGGGCAAGCGCATCCTGAAAATAGGGTTGCGGGAACTCAAACCGACCACTCGCATCGTCTGGAAAGTGCTTTCCGCCGCAATGCCAACCTGGGAAGACACCACGGTCGCGTTCGAGATGACTTCTGAAGGCGACGGCACGATGCTGCATTTCAGACATCGGGGATTTCAGCAGGCTGACGATCTCTTCGCGATGTCCACCACCATCTGGGCTTCCTTCCTCATCAGCCTGAAGCAGTATCTGGAAACCGGCAAAGGCATGCCGCATCCGGACGATCCGCTTTCGCGTGCGCCAGGCTCGAAGTGAAGTTGCAGATTTTTCCTGGCATGACAGGCAACAAGGCGAGGGTACGAAAATGAAACGATCAACCGCTGACATCGTGCGCGAATATGGTCCGTTTCCCGATGCCGATCGCGTGCATGGCGTGACGTTCGATGGCGAGCGCATCTGGTTTGCATCCGGCGACAAATTGAACGCCGTGGACCCCGCGAGCGGCAAGGAGCAGCGGTCCATAAATGTCGCCGCGCACGCCGGCACCGCGTTCGACGGCAAACACCTGTTCCAGATCGCCGAAGACCGCATCCAGAAGATTGATCCCAAAACCGGACGCGTGCTGGCCACGATCCC
>DATEKI010000003.1:0-3675 GCA_035277545.1 Rhodanobacteraceae bacterium
CGCGACCAGCACGCCGATGCGGCCGCCATGCACGTAGGCGCCGAGCACGGGTGCCTTGTCGGTGCGCACCAGGCGGCGCACCTGCACGTTCTCGCCGACCTTGGCGACCAGCCACTGGCGGCCTTCCTCGACGGTCGGACCGTGCGACGTCTTGGCGGCTTTCAGCGCCTCGGCATCCCTCGCGCCGCTCTTGAGTGCGGTCTGTGCGACCTCGTCCGCGAACTTCAGGAAGTTCTCGTCCTTGGCGACGAAATCGGTTTCCGAATTGATTTCGACGAGCACGCCATTGCCGCCGTCCTGCGCCAATGCGATGCGGCCTTCGGCGGCGACGCGATCGGCCTTCTTGTCGGCCTTGGCGAGACCCTGCTTGCGCAGCCACTCGATCGACGCGTCGATGTCGCCGTTGTTCTGGGTGAGCGCCTTCTTGCACTCCATCATGCCGGCGCCGGAGCGCTCGCGCAGTTCCTTGACCATCGCGGCGGTGATTTCCATGTTGCTACCTCGTCAGCTTGGGTGCACCGGCACTGCCGGCGCAGGATGAAAACGTGGGCGTCGCGCGGCAGGCGCGACGGCAGTGGAGTCGCCCGTGGTTCAACGGGACGCCACCAGGATCGGGATTGCGCAAACGCGGCAGGAGGTGGGGACCTGCCGCGCTGATTGCAATGCCCTGAGGCAATGTGGCCTGCGCTTACTGTGCCGCGTCTTCGTCCGCGGCCTCGTTTTCGGCGACTTCGGCTTCGGCGCGGGCGAGACCGGCCTTGTCGTCGTTGCCCGGCGGCGGGACGTTCGCCACGCGGCGGGCCGTTGCGGCCTTCTTCGGCGCCGGGCGGCGGGCCGGCTTGCGGCCTTCGTCGTCCTTGGCGACCGGGTTGCCTTCGGCGTCGAGCTCGACGAACTCGTTGTCGTCGCCGCGGGCCTGGATCGGCGCGGCAGCCTTGCCTTCCAGTACCGCGTCGGCGGCGGCGCGCGCGTACAGTTGCACCGCGCGAATCGCGTCGTCGTTGCCCGGAATGGCGTATTCCACGAGGGTCGGGTCGTAGTTGGTGTCGACCACCGCGACTACCGGGATGCCGAGCTTCTTGGCTTCCAGCACGGCGATGTTTTCGTGGCCGATGTCGATCACGAACAGCGCGTCCGGCAGGTGCTTCATGTCCTTGATGCCACCCAGCGACTTCTCCAGCTTGTCGCGCTCGCGGCGCAGTGCCAGCACCTCGTGCTTGACCAGCTTGTCGAAGGTGCCGTCGGTCTCGGCCGCTTCCAGTTCCTTGAGGCGCGCGACCGATTGCTTGACGGTGCGGAAGTTGGTCAGCATGCCGCCCAGCCAGCGCGCGTTGACGTAGGGCATGCCGCAGCGCTGGGCTTCCTCGCCGATCGCCTCGCGCGCCGAGCGCTTGGTGCCGACGAACAGCACGGTGCGACGCTTCTGCGCCAGGCCCGACAGGTAATTCATCGCGTCGGTGAACTTCGGCACCGTCGCTTCGAGGTTGATGATGTGGATCTTGCCGCGCGCGCCGAAGATGTAGGGCGCCATCCTGGGATTCCAGTAGCGGGTCTGGTGGCCGAAATGGACGCCGGCTTCCAGCATCTGGCGCATGGTGACTTGAGGCATGGTTTGAGACTCCGATGTGGGAACCCGCCTCGCTTTCACGAGGAGCGCGACCGTCATGGGACGGGGAGGGCGCGACAGGTTCCGGGGTTGGGCTTCCGCAGATCCCGCGGCAACGACCTTCTCGCGAAGGACCCCGGTGCCGGTTCCTGACCTGCGTGTGGATTCGCCGGTGACGCCCGGCGTGGGCGGTTTTGCCTTGGCAAAGCCGTGCAATTATACGGGAAGCGGCCGGCATGGGCAACCGCCCGCCCGCGCTTCTGCATGCGCGGCGCGGATAGGCGATAATTATGCGCTATGCCCGTCATCCCGAAAACCCCCGAAGAACTCGAAGGCATGCGCGTCGCCGGCCGGCTCGCGGCCGAGGTGCTGGCCCTGTTGAAGGACCATATCAAGCCCGGCGTCACCACCGAGGAAATCGACCAGGTCGCCTACGACCACATCGTCAACGTGCAGCACGCAATCCCGGCCAACGTCGGTTATCGCGGCTTTCCCAAGACCCTGTGCACGTCGGTCAACCACGTGATCTGCCACGGCATTCCTTCGCCCGGCAAGGTGCTGAAGGAAGGCGACATCATCAATTGCGACGTCACCGTGATCAAGGACGGCTGGCACGGCGACACGTCGCGCATGTATTTCGTGGGCGAACCTTCCGTATTGGCCAAGCGCCTGGTCGATACCACGTACGAAGCCATGATGCTGGGCATCGGGCAGGTCAGGCCCGGCGCGACGCTGGGCGACATCGGGCACGCGATCCAGCAGCACGCGGAGGCGGCCGGTTACTCCGTGGTGCGCGAATACTGCGGGCACGGCATCGGCCGCATCTACCACGATGAGCCGCAGGTGCTGCACTACGGCCGCCCGGGCGAAGGCATGCGACTGGAAAAAGGCATGACGTTCACGGTCGAACCCATGATCAATGCCGGCAAGCGCAACACGCGCCAGATGCCGGACGGCTGGACGGTGGTCACCAAGGACCATTCGCTCTCTGCGCAATGGGAGCACACCGTGGCCGTGACCGACGACGGGTATGAGCTTCTGACGGCCTGGCCGGATGCGTGACAGTGAAGTCAACCCCTTTCGCAGGAAGGGGGTCGCGGCGAAGCCGCGGGGGGTGCGCGGCGACACGAAAGCCTTCCCCCTTCCGCGCTTCGCGCGCATTCGCTTCGCTCCGCCCTTCGCAAGCGAAGGGGGACGTCGAGTTTCGGACATCGCTTGTATCCGGCGGCTGCGTGAGTCCATCCGAATCCCGTGACATAAACGTTCCCCTCGCGCCACGCTTGCCACCGGCGCTGCCGCGCGCGGGTGTGTCGCGTGATGCGCGCGCTGCGCTGCGGCAGTTGCTGGATGACCACGCGCGCGCGTTGACGGCCGCGTTCCGGCAGGGAGCGAATGCCGGGCTGCTCGCGCACGCACGCGCGGACGTCGTGGGTACGGTGTGCGGGCACGCCTGGTCGGCTTGCGTTGGCGAGACCGGTGGCGCCGCGCTGTTCGCGGTCGGAGGGTTCGGGCACGGCGTGCTGTTTCCGTATTCCGACGTCGACCTGCTGGTACTGCACGATCCCGATCCCGACCCCGCGTTGATGCGCGCGCTGGAGGCGTTCTTCGGCTGCCTCTGGGACGTCGGCCTGAAGCCGGGGCAGGCCGTACGCACGCTTGTGCAGTGCCGCGAACTTGCGGCGGAGGACGTGAGCGTGTTCACCAGCCTGCTGGATGCGCGCAGGTTGGCCGGTGCCGAACGCTTCGCGCAGGGGCTTCGCGCACTGATCGGCGACCCGGCGCTGTGGCCGCCGGATGCATACCTTGCCGCCAAGCTCGATGAGCGCGTGCGGCGCCATGCGCGCTTCGACGACACGACCCACAACCTCGAGCCCGATCTGAAGGACGGCCCCGGCGGCCTGCGCAATCTCGACCTGATCCGCTGGCTTGGCAAGCGCCTGATCGGCGCTGACAATCTCGATGGCCTGGTGGCGGCCCACCTGCTGGAAACCAGCGAACGCGACGCGCTGCGCGATGCCCGCGCGGTCTTGCGCCGCATCCGCTACGGCCTGCACCTGGAAGCCGGCCGC
>DATEKI010000004.1:0-2932 GCA_035277545.1 Rhodanobacteraceae bacterium
AGGTCGATGGAAATGTCGTTGGAAAAGATGCCGCGGAACAGTTTGAACATGCGCGAACCGGCAGGGTGCGGGCCTGGGCGACAGGCGGGTCAGGAGGGAACGCGCCAGTCTAGTTACAGCACGGCCCGGGCGCAAGGACGGAAACATGGCAAATCGCCGTCCGGGCGCGGATTTTCCGGGGGCGGCTCGAAACCGCGCGCCGCAACCGTTACGATCGAGCGCTTGTGCCTTTGCATGGGAACGACCGATGCCCGCTGCCCTGATCTGCGGCTCCATGGCCTACGACACCATCATGGTGTTCGAGGACCGCTTCAAGAACCACATCCTGCCGGACAAGGTGCACATGTTGAACGTGTCCTTCCTGGTCCCGCAGATGCGCCGCGAGTTCGGCGGCTGCGCCGGCAATATTGCCTACAACCTCAAGTTGCTGGGCGGCGATCCGATCCCGATGGCGACGGTGGGACAGGATTTCGCGCCCTACCGCGCGTGGTTCGACGAGCAGGGCATCCGCCTCGACCAGGTTCGCGAGGTCTCCGGCACCTTCACCGCGCAGGCCTTCATCACCACCGACCAGGACAACAACCAGATCACCGCCTTCCACCCTGGCGCGATGATGCAGAGCCAGTTGAACCGCGTGGCCGACGTTGCCGGTGCCACGATCGGCATCGTGGCACCGGACGGCCGCGACGGGATGCTGCAGCACGCGGCCGAATTTGCCGCGAAAGGCATTCCCTTCATCTTCGATCCCGGCCAGGCCATGCCACTGTTTTCGGGCGAAGAGTTCCGGGCCTTCATCGAACAGGCCGATTACGTGGCGGTGAACAGTTACGAAGCCAGCCTGCTGTCCGAGCGCACCGGCTGGTCCGAGGCCGAAATCGCCAGGCGGGTGAAGGCGTACATCGTCACGCACGGCGCGGACGGATCGGTGATCCACGCCGACGGCACTTCGCACGAGATTCCGTCGGCCACGCCGGATGCGGTCATCGATCCCACGGGTTGCGGCGATGCGTACCGCGCGGGGCTGTTGCACGGGTTGCTGCGGGGCTTCGATTGGCCGACCACCGGCCGGATCGCATCGTTGATGGGTGCGCTGAAAATCGCACAGCCCGGCACTCAGAACCACCGCTTCGGCGCGGACGATTTCGCGGCCGGGTTCAAGCGCCAGTTTGGCCGGACGTTGGGCTGATCGCGGTAACTGAACGGCGCTTGCGGGCATCGGTGGCTTCGTTCAGGCTTCCCGGCAACAATATTTCGGCAACCACGACACAACCCTCAAGGAGGCCAACATGCCCATCGCACGCAACCTCGTTTTCGCCGCAATGCTCGCCGGTGCGCCCATGTTGTACGCCGGCAACGCGCATGCCGCGGGCGGTGAGATCAGCTGCAAGATGCATTTCGAGATCCGTGGCTGGTCGGCGTTCTACAAGACCGCCAGCGGCAGCGGCGACGTCAGCTGCAGCAATGGCCAGCACATGCGTGTCCACCTGCGCAGCAAGGGCGGCGGCCTGACTTTCGGCAAGCAGGAGATCGACGGCGTCGGCAAGTTCTCGGGCATCTTCCATATCGATGAGATCCTCGGAACCTATGTGACGGGCGGCGCGCACGCCGGCGCGGCGGCGTCGGCCAACGGCACGGTGATGACCAAGGGCAACGTCTCGCTGGCACTGAGTGGAACGGGACGTGGCTGGAACCTGGGCGTGGATTTCGGGAAGTTCACGATCAGCCGGTAATCACGCCTGGAGCAGGCAACGGCTTGTGCGCGGTCGAGCTGCGCACAAGCCGTTTTTGTTTGACCCCGACGCGCGAGCGGCCGTATCCGGGGGGCGCGCAAGGTACGACGCCCGCCCGCAGGGGAGCAGCGGCATGGCCATTCCCATCCTGATGTACAACAACGTGGCCGAGGTGCCTGATGCGCTGCATCCAGACGGCCGTTGTTTGTACGTCACGCCCGATGCATTCGCGGCACGGATGGCCATGCTGCATCGTGTGGGCTGGCGTGGGGTGTCGACGGGCGACGCAATGCCGCGTCCGCCGCGGCATGGACCTTTTCATGCTGCCACACGTCGCGATCGACCACGCCGATTCACTCGCGCATTTCGCGATCCGCACCTTCACGCCGTTCGAGGTTTCCGGGGACGCAAGGCGGCGTAGGCGCGGGTCAGTTCGCCTACGCCGCGTGTTTCAGTGCGCCTGATGCGCCGGGATGAACTGCTTGTCCACCGCTTCGGCCAGTTGGTCCGGTGGCAGCAGGCCCTGCGACAGGATGAAATCGTTGAACTGCTGCAGGTTGAACCTGTTGCCCAGCGCGATCTCGGTGCGCGCGCGCAATTGCAGGATACGCGAGTAGCCGTAGAAGTACGCGGTGGCCTGGCCGGGCGAACGGAACATGAAGCGGTCCAATTCCTCGCGCGCGAAAGCTTCCGAAATACCGACGTCGTTGACCAGGATGTCGTGTGCACGCTGGCGATCGATCAGGCCGAGGTTCAACATCGGATCGAGAAAGGCGCGCGCAGCGCGCAGCAGGCGCAACTGCAACGCGATCATCTGCCCGCCGGCCGGTTCGTACGGGACCATCATCCATTCCGCGTACAGCGCCCAGCCTTCCACGTTGACGCTGTTGAACGCGAACAGCGAACGCGCCAGCGACACGCCGTGTTCCACCATCGCGGAGAATTGCAGCTCGTGGCCCGGGCGGCCTTCGTGCGCGGTCAGCGTCCACGCGCAGGCCTTGCAGGTGAAGTCGTCATACGCCTCGTTCTTGCCGTTGCCCGACGGCGGATTGCCGAGCGGAAGCACGAACTGTCCGCGTTCGCCGTGATTGTTGATCAGCGGCGGCGGATCCATGTGCGGCGCGGGTTGCGCGGCGCTCTCGGCCTCGGACGCCAGCCGCATGATCATCTTGCGCTTGGGCAACGTGACGATGTGCTGGTCG
>DATEKI010000005.1:0-8719 GCA_035277545.1 Rhodanobacteraceae bacterium
AGGCCGTGGCGGGAAACACGATGTCGGGCGTGGTGGTGCCCAGGATCACCATGTCGAGGTCGGAGGCCTTGACGCCGGCATCCTGCAACGCCTGCTGCGCGGCCCGGAACGCAAGGTCGCCGGTGGTTTCACCATCCGCAGCGATGCGGCGCTCGCGGATGCCCGTGCGCGTGCGGATCCACTCGTCGCTGGTATCGACGATCTTCTCGAGGTCGGCGTTGGTGACGACGCGTTCCGGCAGCGCGCTGCCGGTCGCGAGGATACGGGCGTAGGTCAAGGTGCGATTCCCTGGATGCTTGGCGCGCAAAAAAACACGGCGGCGCTTTCATGGCGCCGCACGCTGGTTTGCAGCTTTGCCGCCAACGAGGTCAATCCTCGTCGACGACCGCCTGCTTGTCCTCGATCACCTTGCGGCCACGGTAATAACCATCCTTGGTGATGTGGTGGCGACGATGGATTTCGCCCGACGTGGGGTCGGTGGCGAGCTGGACCTTGTCCAGCGCATCGTGCGCACGGCGCATGCCGCGGCGGGAAGGGGATTTGCGACTCTTTGCAACGGCCATGATGGCTCTCCTGACGAATGCTTCTATCGCTTCTGCTTCAACGGTGCTTCTCGCGGCTGTCCAGCAGCTTGCGCAAGTCCGCGAACGGATGCGTCACTGCTTCCCCGCCATCCGCTTCTTGCGCCTGCCCGGGCGTGCTCCAGCCGCCCTGCAGGATCTCGCTGCCGGGCTTGACGGGCACCAGCGGCAACGCCAACAACAATTCATCCTCGATCACCTTGCGCGGCTGCAGCGTTCCATGCTCCAGCAGCAACGGCTCGCACTGCTCCGGCAGCGCCGCCGCGTCTTCCTCGCTGGCCAGCAACCCCAGCCGCGAATCGACTTCGACGGGCCATTCGAACGGCTGCAGCGTGCGCTGGCATTCCAGCGTGAGGCGCGCCGTCAGACGAACGTGCAACTCGGGGTCACCGAGTTCGCCCTGCTCGAAATCGAGATCGTAGGCAATCTCGCCGGAATCCTCTGCCAGCGCGTCGACCAGCCGCGGCAATTCCGCGACCGGCAGGACGCCCTGGAACGACCGCCGCCCGGCCACCATGCGCTCGGCGTCCACGGAAGCTGGCAGGGACGCGGACATAAGCGCGGAATGCTAGATTCCGCACTGCACAAAGTCAACCGCCGGGCACCGCCGTCGATTGGCCCGTATCATGCTTGCCTCTTCCCGCTGCTGCAAGTCTGCAAGGTCCGCGATTGCTTTCCTCTTCCGCCACCCTGCTCGCCATCCTCCTGCCCGCGCTGGTCGCGGTCATCGCCTGCGCGGTCGTCGTCTGGCTGCTGTTGCGGCAGATGCGGCACCAGCGCACCCTGCGCACGCTTTATCTCGAAGCCGACGGCATCGAGCACGACCTGAAGGAGTGCCGCCAGCGGCTGCAACGCGCGCACGCATCGATGTCGCTCGGCCCCAGCCAGCCCGCGGCCGGCGAGGCACACGCCAAGCTCGCGATCGATGCGGCGTTGCGCGAGCTGCTGGCGCACCGCCTGTGGCTGCGCGACGAAGCCGAAAACGCCAGCCAGCGCGAACTGGATGCGGCGGTCACGGCGATGGGCAAGGCACGCGGCGCCCTGGGCCAGCAACTGCGCGAACTGGATTCCGCGCAACGCGCCCTGGAAACCGCGGTGCGCGAAAAGATCGAAGACCTGTCCCAGCAGCCATGAGCTCCCCCCGGATCGTCCTCGGCTCGACCTCGCGCTACCGAGCCGGATTGCTGCGCCGCATCATCGACGACTTCGAGCAGGTGGCGCCGCACACCGACGAGACGCCGCGGCCGGGCGAGGCACCTCCCGCGCGCGCCGCAAGGCTGGCGGAGGCCAAGGCGCGGGCCGCCGCATCGAACGTCCGCGATGCGCTGGTGATCGGTTCCGACCAGGTCGCGACTCTGGCCGGCGCGGTGCTGCGCAAGCCCGGCAGCATGGAGATCGCGCACGAACAATTGCGCGCAAGCAGTGGAAAACACGTCGATTTCTTTACTGGTCTTTGCGTGTTCGATACGCGCACGGGGCACGGCCGCTCGGCGCTCGACCATACCCGCGTCGTCTTTCGCGAGCTCACGGACGCCGAGATCGACCGCTACCTTGAGCGCGAACGTCCGCTCGACTGCGCGGGCAGCTTCAAGTCCGAAGCCCTGGGAATCACCCTGTTCGGCCGAATCGAAAGCGTGGACCCGACTGCCCTGGTCGGTTTGCCGCTGATCGCGCTGGCCAGGCTGCTGCGCGAAGCGGGCCTTGCGTTGCCCTGACGCGGACGCGACGCCTGCCGTCGTACACTCACGGACCGAACAGACCCCAGGTTCGATCACCCGGAACAGGCATGGACCAGAACTTCGCCGCCGCGACCAAGGCCGGCAACCTGACACGGCAGCGCCTCGATGCCGCGATCGCACAGGTCAACGAAGTGCTCGTCGGCAAGAACCAGGCGATCCGGATGGCCTTTGCCTGCCTGCTGGCCGGTGGGCATCTGCTGGTGGAAGACGTACCGGGCGTCGGCAAGACCACGCTGGCGCACGCCCTGGCCACCACGCTGGGGCTCAGCTTCCGGCGGATCCAGTTCACCTCCGACCTGCTGCCCACCGACATCATGGGCGTCAGCGTCTTCGACCGCGACAGCGGCGAGTTCCGCTTCCAGCCCGGTCCGATCTTCGCGCAACTGCTGCTCGCCGACGAGATCAACCGCGCGACGCCGAAAACCCAAAGCGCCTTGCTCGAAGCGATGGCGGAAAGCCAGGTCACGGTGGACGGGGCCAGCCGTGCGTTGCCCGAGCCGTTCGTGGTGGTCGCGACCCAGAACCCGCTGGACATGGCCGGCACCTATCCGTTGCCCGATTCGCAACTCGACCGCTTCATGCTGCGCATCTCGCTGGATTATCCCGACGCGGACGCCGAACGCCGGCTGCTGACCGGGGAAGACCGCGGCGCGATGCTCGAGCGCATGGCCGCGCGCCTGTCGGGACCCGACATCATGGCGCTGCGCCAACAGGTACGCGCCGTGGCCGCCAGCCCTGCACTCCTCGATTATGTGCAGGCGCTCGTCACCGCCAGCCGCAAGCATCCCGACATCCGCACGGGACTTTCGCCGCGGGCGGGGCTGGCGCTGCTCGCCTGCGCGCGCGCATGGGCGCTGCTGGGCGATCGCGATTACACGCTGCCCGAAGACGTGCAGGCGGTGTTCGTCGCCATCGCCGGCCATCGCCTGATTCCGGCCCGCAATCTCGCCCGCGACGCGCTGGCGCAGGCGTTGCTGGAAACCGTCGCCGTCGAATGAGCGGAAGCGACGATGGACGCCGCGATACGGGAACGCGAAAGCCTGGCGGCGCGCATCCGGCGCTGGTTGCCCGCGCTGGCACGCGGGCGCCAGCCGGAAGCGTTGCCGGTCACGCTCGACCGCAATCGCGTCTATATCGTGCCGACCCGCGCGGGATTGGGCTTCGCATTGCTGCTGGCGACCATGCTCATCGGCGCGCTCAACTACCAGAACAACGCCGCGCTGCTGCTCACCTGCATGCTCGGCGCCGCGCTCGCAAGCAGCATGCTGCTGACCTGGCGCGAACTGCATGACCTGACCCTGCGCTCGCTGCACGCCGACCACGGCTTTTGCGATGCGCGCTTGCCGATCCACCTGGCATTCGCCGACGAAGACCACGCGCGCCCCGGCCTGCATGTCGCGCTCGACGACATCGAGCAGCCTTGCGCGCTGCGCCCCGGCGTCAGCCGCGCGATCGTGACAGCGCCCACCGAGGCACGCGGGTGGATGCCCATCCCGCGCATGCGGTTTTCCAGCACGCTGCCGTTCGGGCTGTTCCGCGCGTGGAGCTGGATCACCCCCGATCAATACGCACTGGTTTACCCGCGAATCCTCCGCGATGGCCGCCCGCCCGCGCACCACGACGACCCACGGGAACGCACCACCGGCGGCGACGAATTCGCGGGCTTGCGCGAATACCACCCGGGCGATCCGATCCGGCACGTCGCCTGGAAGGCCAGCGCCCGCCACGACCACCTGCTGGTGCGGGAATTCGACCGCGCGGCACCGGGGCGACCGCTGCGTTTCGACTGGCGCGACCTGTCCGGCCTCGATCGCGAAACCCGCATTTCGCGCCTTGCAGGCTGGGTGTGCGACGCGTACGCCGCCGCGCATCCGTGGACGTTGATCCTCGAGGACCGCCGCGCCTTCGGGCCCGGCAGCGACGCCGCGCACTACCACCAATGCCTGACCGCGCTGGCGGAATTGCCATGAAACCACCGCGCATCCCCGCCGGCACCCACGGCTTGCCGAACGGACTTGCGCCGCTGCCGTTCACGTTGTTGTGCGTGACGGCGCTTTGCGTGCTGGCGGCGCACGCACCGCACATGCCGGCGTGGTATACCGCCGTACTCGTCGCGATCGTGGCCGCGCGCTGGTGGCAACGCAGGCGCCAGCGCGGACGCGTTTCCGCGTGGTTGCGCGTCGCCCTGCTGGTGGCCGTCCCGGCGGCCGTGGTCGCGGTGTACGGCACGCCGTTCGGACGCGAGCCGGGCGCGGCGATCGTGTGCGGGCTGCTGGTCGTGAAATTGCTGGAAAGCGAGCGCGTGCGCGATGCGCGCATGGCGGTCGGCTTTGCCTGCTTCATCCTGATGAGTGCACTGCTGTTCGACCAGGCGTTGGCCTTCACGATCCTCGTCGGCCTGATGCTGTTGCCCGCGCTGGCCGCCTTGCGCGCGCTCGAACCTGGCCTGCCCGGTGGACCAGGGTGGTCCGGTTGGCTGCCCGCGTTCAGGACCGGCGCGGTGCTGCTGGGTGCCAGCCTGCCTGCCGCACTGCTGGGTTTCCTGTTGATCCCGCGCCTGGCGACGCCGCTGTGGGGCGCGCCGGGCAACGGCGAAGCGCGAACCGGCATGACCGATCGCATGGCACCCGGCGACATGCACTCGCTGCTGACCGACAACGCGGTCGCGATGCGCATCGGTTTCGACGGCCCGCCCCCGCCGGAAAACCAGCGCTACTTCCGCGGCATGGTGTTGTGGGCGTTCGATGGCCGCGCGTGGGTGCCGGGCGCGGCCGCGCGGCGGCCGTGGCCGCCCGCGCCGGTGGGCGTACGCGACCCGCTGACACGCTACGACGTCACGTTGCTGGCCAGCCACCGGCACTGGATGTTCGCGCTGGACATGCCGGTCCATGCGCCGGAAGGCGCGATCATGGGGCCCGACCACACGCTGTGGTCGAGCAAGCCGATCGACCAGACCCTCCACTATCGCGTCGCTTCCGCCACCGACTACCATCTCGCGCCCGAACCACTCGATCCGCGCATCCGCGCAGCCGCGCTGGAACTGCCGGCCGGGTTCGATCCCGGTGCGCGGGCGCTCGCCGAACGCTGGCGCGGCGCGGCGGGTGGCAATGATGCCGCGATCGTCCGCGACGCCCTGGCACTCTTCCACGGTGGCGGCTTCGTGTACGACCTCGATGCACCGCCACTCGGCCGCAACAGCGTCGACGACTTCCTGTTCGACACCAAAACCGGCTTCTGCGAACACTACGCCGGCGCCTTCACCTTCCTGATGCGCGCCGCGGGCATCCCCGCGCGCGTCGTGGTGGGTTACCAGGGCGGCTACTGGAACCCGTTCGCGCATTACCTGTTGATCCGCCAATCCGACGCCCACGCGTGGTCGGAAGTGTGGCTGGCAGGGCGCGGCTGGGTGCGTGTCGATCCGACTGCCGCGGTGAGCCGCGTCATCCTCGCCGATACGGGCGGCGCTGCGGGCGACGTCGGCGGCGGCAACCGCAGCTGGTGGATGCCATGGCAAAACCGGTTGGACGTGATCAACCGCTGGTGGGGGCAAACGGTGGTGGGTTTCGATGCACTTTCGCAGGGTCGCCTCTTCAGGCCGTTCGGCATCGGGCACGCCACCGCGCAGGTGCTGGGCATCGCCCTGGCCTTCGCCGTGTTCGTGGCGTTGGGGCTCGGCGCATTGCTCGCATCACTGCGCCCTCGCCGCAAGCCGCGCGACGCGCTGGCGGCGGCGCAACTGCGCCTGCAACGCCAGCTGGCGCGCATCGGCATCGTGCGCGGCGCCAGCGAGGGCCCGCGGGATTTCTACCATCGCTGTGCCCTGCTGCTGCCCGCCTCGGCGCAGCCGCTGCGAGCACTGGCGGCGGATTACCTGGAGCTCCGCTACGCCCTTGCCGAACCCCCGCCTGAACGCATTCGCGCGTTCCTGCGGGCCATTCGCAATTTCCGTCCTCGCCGTGTGGTCAAATAACGGCAGAAGGGATCCCGTTTCCCGGAGGCTTGCCATGTCACGTCGCGTCCTGTTTCTTTCCGTGGTAGGTGCAGTAGCCTTGGGTGGCTGCGCCACGATTCCGCAACCGCTGCAAGGCAACTATGCGCCCGTTTCGCTCGAATCGGCCCGCAGTGGCACGACCGCGGCACCCGTGCGATGGGGCGGCCAGATCATCCAGACCGAGCCGCGCGAACAGCAGACGTGTTTCTACGTGCTGGCCGAGCCGCTGGATTCGCAGGCCCGGCCAGACCGCAGCGGCAGCGAACAGGGCCTCGGCCGCTTCGTTGCGTGCAAACAGGGTTTCTATGATCCCGAGGTGTTTGCCAAGGGCCGCGAGATCACCGTGACCGGTACGCTCGACGGCACCGTCCAGCACAAGATCGGCGAATACGATTACACCTACCCGCGCGTCGCGGCCAACACAATCTACCTGTGGCCCAAGCGGCCGATCTACGTGCAGCGCCCGGACCCGTGGGGTCCATGGGGACCCTGCGATCCGTTCTGGTCGGGCTGGGGTTGCGGCTGGGGTTACGGGCCGTGGGGCTACGCCTACCCACCGCGCGTGATCGTGGTGCCGCGTCCGGCGCCGCCGCCACCGCCGCCGAAGAAAGGCTGAACGCCGTCCATCGGAAAGACGCCCGCGCAAGCGGGCGTCTTCGCATCAGGACATGCGTTCCGGCATTTGCCTGCCCGCCAGCAAATGCACGTGCAGGTAGAACACCGTCTGGCCGCCGCCACGGTTGCAGTTGACCACGCAGCGATAGCCGGTCTCCGCAAATCCTTCGCGCTTGGCATAGGCGGACGCCGCCAGCAGCAACTTGCCGAGCAGCGCGGCATCGGCTTCGTCGCAATCGTTCAAAGTGGCGAACGATTTCCGCTTCGGGATGAAGAGCACGTGCACCGGCGCCTGCGGATGGATGTCGCGGAACGCCAGGACGTCGTCGTCTTCGTACACGATGTCGGCGGGAATCTCGCGACGGATGATCCTGTCGAAGATGGTGTCGGTCACGCCTGTTCTCCTTTCCGGATGCGCAACAGCATGCCGTGCGCAGCCGGCGCCGTCAGCTTGAACCCGAATTGCTCGTAGAGCCGATGGGCGGTGCCGTCGGCGATCAATCCCACCATGGTGCGCGGTTGCGCGCGCGCATGCACCTGTTCCATGAGTGCCGCCATGATCCGCCGGCCCAACCCGCGTCTTTGCCAGGCTGGCGCAACCGCGATGTCGACCACGAACAGGAACAGGCCACCATCGCCGACCACGCGTCCCATGCCGATCAATTCACGACCGATACGCACGCACACCGAGCACCAGCTCGCCGGCAGGCCGGTCGCCGCGCCTTCCCCACTCATCGCACTGAGCCCCGCGGCGGTACGCAAGGCGAGGTATTCGCCGGCAACCGGAATCTCCAGGCTCAACACGGGTTCGTCACTGGTGTTCACTGCGACCCCTCATTCCACCACCTGACGACTGCCGAAGGCATGCGCCAGGGTGCCGCGATCGACATATTCCAGCTCGCCACCCAACGGGACGCCATGCGCCAGCCGCGTGGCACGCACGCCAGCCGCGCGCGCGAGCTG
Organism: Rhodanobacteraceae bacterium; assembly: GCA_035277545.1. GTDB lineage: Bacteria > Pseudomonadota > Gammaproteobacteria > Xanthomonadales > Rhodanobacteraceae > 66-474. The sequence continues at coordinate 7,890 of DATEKI010000005.1, forward strand.
GCCGAGCCAGTGCGCAGTCACCTCGCCTTCGACGGTGGGATTGGTCGCGATCACCAGTTCACGCACCTCGCCTTCGGCAAGCCTGCGCGTCAGCAACTCGACGCCAAGTTCCGACGGACCCAGGCCATCCAGCGGCGACAAGCGTCCCATCAGCACGAAGTAACGACCCCGATAGCCGGTGGCCTGCTCGATGGCCAGCAAGTCGGCTGGTGTTTCCACCGCGCACAACAGCGCGGCATCGCGCGAAGCGTTCGCGCAAATCGGGCACAAATCCGATTCACTGAAATTCCGGCACGACCTGCAATGGCCGATGCGCTGCATCGCCTGCTGCAGCACGCCGGACAGACGCACGCCGCCCTCGCGGTCGCGCTCGAGCAAATGGAACGCCATGCGCTGCGCACCCTTGGCACCCACGCCAGGCAGGCAGCGCAGCGCTTCGATCAGCTCGGCAAGGAGATTGGAATCGCCGGCCATGCGATCAGAATGGAAGCTTGAAACCAGGCGGCAAATTCATCCCCGAGCCGACGCTGCCGAGTTTCTGCTGGCTGGCCTCCGCGACCTTGTTGACCGCGTCGTTCACCGCGGCCGCGACCATGTCTTCGGCCATTTCCGGATCGTCCGCCATCATCTTGCGGTCGATGCGCACGCGGCGCACTTCGTGGCGACCGGTCATCGTGACTTCCACCATACCGCCGCCGGCGCTGCCGGTGACTTCCAGTTTCGCGATTTCTTCCTGCGCGCGCTTCAGGTTCTCCTGCATCTGCTGCGCCTGTTGCATCAATTGTCCGATTTGTCCTTTCATGCCTGCCTGCCTGCGGGTCGAATGCTGT
>DATEKI010000006.1:0-7542 GCA_035277545.1 Rhodanobacteraceae bacterium
TCGGCGCCCATCTGGCCGAGCAGTTCCATCGTGGTGGTGACGTCGTGCAGGTGCGGCACGTTGCCGATCGTGACGGGCTCGTCGGCGAGCAGGCAGGCCGCGAGGATCGGCAGCACCGCGTTCTTGGCGCCGGAAATCCACACGTCGCCGTTGAGCGGCTTGCCGCCCGAAATCACGATCCGCGCCATCAGGCGTTCCCCGCTTCGACGGGGGTCAGGGTGCGCAGCGACAGGGCGTGCACCTCGCCGCCCATGCGTTCGCCCAGCGCGGCGTACACCATCCGGTGGCGCGCCAGCGTAGGCTTGCCGGCAAAGGATTCGCTTTCAACGACCGCCTGGAAGTGCACGTCGTCGGGGCTGGCCACGTCAACGCGGGCGCCCGGGAAGGCCGCCTGCAGCAGGGATTTCAACTCATGGGATTGCATGAACCGTTCTCTAACAAAAGGGCCGCAACGTGACCGCTCGCACACGCGGGAGGGCGCGAAAGCGCGGCCGGCGGCCTGTAGAATGGCGATCGGCGATGTTACTGGAAATCGCGTGTACAGGAGTACGCAACCGTGAACGCGCGCACCGCTCAATCCTCCGACGCAACCCTGCCCGGCCACGATCGCGCGGCCTTGGTGGCCAGTGCCCGCAAGGTCATCGGCATCGAGGCACGCGGGATCGAAGAACTTGCCCAGCGCATCGATGGCGATTTCAGCAAGGCCTGCCAACTGATCCTGGCCTGCCCCGGACGCGTCGTGGTGTCCGGCATGGGCAAGTCCGGCCACATCGCGCGCAAGACCGCCGCCACCCTCGCCTCCACCGGAACGCCGTCGTTCTTCGTGCACCCCGGCGAAGCGAGCCATGGCGACATCGGCATGATCACGCCGGACGACGTGGTGTTGTTGCTTTCCAACTCCGGCGAAACCGAGGAAGTGCTCACCATCCTGCCCTTCCTCAAGCGCCAGGGCAACGCGCTGATCGCGATGACCGGCAATCCGAAATCCACGCTCGCGCGCGATGCCGATGCGCACCTCGACGCCAGCGTTTCCAACGAAGCATGCCCACTGGGCCTCGCGCCCACAGCCAGCACCACCGCCGCGCTGGTGCTGGGCGATGCCCTGGCGATCGCGTTGCTGGAAGCACGCGGCTTCACCGCGGACGACTTCGCGCGCTCGCACCCGGCCGGCGCGCTGGGACGCCGCCTGTTGAAGATTTCCGACGTGATGCACACCGGTGCGGCAATCCCGTCGGTCAGCCCGGACGCAACGCTCGCGGAAGCCCTGATGGAAATGTCGCGCAAGGGCCTGGGCATGACCGCCATCGTGGACGATGCCGGCGTGCTGCAGGGCGTGTTCACGGACGGCGACCTGCGCCGCAGCCTCGACGACCACGCCGTCGACATGCGCGCCACCTCCGTCAGCCATGCGATGAGCCGCAAGCCCAAGGTGATCGGCCCCGAGAAGCTGGCCGCCGAAGCCGCGCAGTTGATGGAAGAGTTCAAGATCCATGCGCTGCTGGTGGTGGATGCCGACCGCCGGGTTGTCGGCGCGTTGAACATCCATGACCTTTTGCGCGCACGCGTGGTCTGAGACCCGGATTCGGGACTCGAAAGCATAAATTTTGTCGTCATTCCGGGGCGATCACCAGCTTCATCGGTGATCGAATCCGGAATCCATTTTGATTTCCCGGTGTCATCCATGGCCAAAATCAACATGGATTCCGGATCGCCGCTGCGCGGCGTCCGGAATGACGAAGGGTTGTTATTCTTCGCGCCTCACATTCCGTTCAACACCATGGCCGCTCATCTCGACATCCCCGCCGACCTCCTCGCCCGCGCCGCGAAAATCAGGCTGGTTGCGTTCGACGTCGACGGCACGCTCACCGACGGGCACCTGTGGATGACCGAGGACGGCCGCGAGATCAAGGCGTTCCACGTGCATGACGGCCTCGGCATCAAGCGCCTGCGCGAACATGGCATCGAGGTCGCGCTGGTCAGTGCCCGCATCAGCCACGCGGTGGAACTGCGGGCGGAACAGTTGGGCATCGACCACGTCTATCAGGGCACACACGACAAGCTCGCGTGCCTGCAGGATCTGTTGCGTGCATCGGGCCTCTCGCCGGAACAGGCCTGCTACGTGGGCGACGACCTGCCCGACCTCGCGCCGATGTCGGTGTGCGGATTCGCGGTCGCGGTTGCCGATGCACGCCCCGAAGTCCTGGATGCCACGCACTGGCACACGTCGGCCAAGGGCGGCCGGGGCGCCGCGCGCGAGGTGTGCGACTTCATCCTCTCGGCGCAAACTTCATGAGGGATCGCCGCACGCTTTTCTGGCTGATCGCACTCGCAATCGCGGCCGGAATCACCCAACTGCTGGTCATGTGGCTTCGTCCGCCGCCGAAGCCCGTCGCGATCGTCGGGCCGCCACGCTCCAGCTATGAACTGGACAACTTCACCCTGCACGCGTTCGCACAGGACGGCAAGCTCGCCTTCACCATGACCGCACCGCACCTCGCGCGCCGCGAAGGCAACGATTCGCTGTACGTCAACGCGCCGAAATATTTCTTCGTCGCGAATGACGGCTCCACCTGGGACGGCACATCGCAATACGCGTGGATCAGTGCCGACAACAACCTGGTCAAGCTGATCGGCAAGGTGGACATGCGCCGTCCGCCCACGGCGAAGATCTCCGAAGCCGAAATCCACACGGCCGACGCCACCGTGTGGACCCAGGACAAGCGCATGGCTTCCGCCGCACCGAGCGTGATACAGGAACCCGGCTCTATACTGCGCGGCACCGGCATGAAGGCCGACTTCGATACCCGTTCACTGGAGCTGCTCTCCGATGTCCACGGCACCCTCACACCGCACTCGCACCCGCATTGAATGGCTGGCCCTCCTCGTCGCGGCGCTCTGCGCGTGCGGTGTGGCGCAGGCGAAGCAATCGGACAAGGACCAGCCGATCAACATCAACGCGAGTTCGTTCGCGGGCAGCCAGGACAGCGGCAAGATCGTCTTCACCGGCAGCGTGACCCTTGACCAGGGGACCTTCAAGGCCGACGGCTCGCAGGCCACCGGCTACACCGATCCCGACGACACCAGTCAATGGCAGCGCGTGGTGCTGGTCGGCAGTCCGGCGCATTTCCAGCAGACGCAGGACAACGGCACGCTGGTGCACGGCCAGGGCGCCACCATCGACTACAAGGTTTCCGAGAACACCGTGATCCTGACCGGCAACGCGGTGGTCGTGCAGCAGGGCCAGGGCGAGTTCCACGGCGAGAAGCTCGTCTACAACACCGACACCGGCGAGATCCAGGGTTCGCCCGTCGCGGGCGGCCGCGTCCACATCACGCTGCAGCCGCGCACCAAGCCTGCACCGGCCGGCGCCAAACCGGCTGGAACCGGCGCACCTGCATCATCCGCACCCGCGAGTGCACCCGCATCCGCGTCGACGCCCGCGCCTGCCTCGACCTCCGGAACGCACTAAGGGCCTGCCAATGCCATGCCGCGTGGCCGCGCCGGCGACTGTTTGCCCGCGTGGCAAGGAAGAGTGAGGAAGATGTATGTCGATACATAGACGAGCGATGACGCAGCCATGCGGGCAAACAGCCCCGGCCCGAAGGGTTGCTCCGCAGCGGCCGCCATCCTCCGGTGCGCGCCTCGACCAGAGAACCACTCTGGCGCCGCGGCGCACGCCTCGTCTGGGGACCGCTGCGGAAGCAACGCGGCTCGCGTGGCATGGCATTGGCAGGCCCTGACCATGTTGTCCGCGCAGGGGCTGCAAAAAAGTTTTCGTTCGCGCCAGGTCGTGCAGGATTTCGGCTTCGAAATCCGCCAGGGTGAAGTCGTGGGTTTGCTCGGCCCCAATGGCGCCGGCAAGACGACCTGCTTCTACATGGTGGTCGGCCTGATCGAGCCCGACGGTGGCCGCATCACGCTGGACGGCGAGGACATCACCGGCCTGCCGATGCACCAGCGCGCGCGCAAGGGCATCGGCTACCTGCCGCAGGAAGCCTCGGTGTTCCGTCGGCTGTCGGTCGCGGACAACATCATGGCCGTGCTCGAACTGCGCAACGACCTCGCCGTCGATGCGCGCCAGCGTGAGCTGGACGGATTGCTGGACGAGCTGAAGATCATGCACATCGCGACGCAGAAAGGCATCAGCCTTTCCGGCGGCGAGCGGCGGCGCGTGGAGATCGCGCGCGCGCTGGCGGCGAATCCGCGCTTCATGCTGCTGGACGAACCCTTCGCCGGCGTCGATCCGATTTCCGTGGGCGAAATCCAGCGCATCGTGCGGCACCTGCGCGACCGCGGCATCGGTGTGCTGATCACCGACCACAACGTGCGCGAAGCGCTCGGCATCTGCGAGCACGCTTACATCCTGAACGAAGGCAAGGTGCTGGCGCGCGGCACGCCCGCAGAAATCCTGGCCCACAAGCAGGTGCGCGAGGTCTACCTGGGCCACGAATTCAGGATGTGATTCCGGGCGGCAGACAACCTGGTGTCAACGGCCGCTGGAACTTGTCCCGGATTTGATTCCCGGGGGCGTCCAAACCGGCAATCCTGCCGGTTGCTCGTCGGTACCCTGTGGTGATTCCCTGGCACCCGGACGCGGTGGGCCGGGCCGCCAAGCATAAACCGTGCCCAAGCACTATCCACCCGGGTAACCGTGGTATACGATGCAAGCGCCTGACCAGCATCGTTGCCATGAAACCCGGTATCCAGCTTCGCCAGTCGCAACAGTTGTCCCTGACCCCGCAGCTGCAGCAGGCGATACGGCTGCTGCAGCTGTCGCAGCTCGAGCTGCAGATCGAACTGCGCGAAATGGCAGAGGCCAACCCCTTGATCGAACTGGACGGTGAGGCGGCCGAAGAGGATGTGCCGAGCGAGGCCCCGGCCTCCGACGGTGCCGACGGCCCCGCCGAAGGCCCATCCGCCGAAGCCGCCGACGACAGCGAGTATTGGGACGAGAACTCGCCACAGGTCATGGAGTGGGCGCAGTCGAGCCGCGGGTTCGAAGACGACGATACGCTCGATCCCCAGGATGCCGCGCCCGAAGGGTTGCGCGACCACCTGCAATGGCAGGCCAACCTGAGCGGTTTCACGGCGCGCGAGACCAGCATCGCCGCGGCAATCATCGACGCAGTCGACGACGACGGCTATCTGCGCGAGGGGCTGGAGCCCGTGCTGGCCGCGCTGCAGGCACTCAGCCCCCCGGTCACGCGCGACGAAGCCGAAGCGGTGCGCAAGCGCATCCAGCACTTCGAACCCGTGGGTGTCGCCAGCCTGGACCTCGGCGACTGCCTCGATGCGCAGATCGAGCAGCTCGCACCCGCGACCGAGGGCCGCGAGCTCGCCCGCGCCATCGTCGCGAGCGAGCTCGACCTGCTGGCGCGGCGCGACGTCGGCAAGCTCGCGAGCCGATTCGGTGCACCCGAAGGCGAAGTCATCGCGGCGATCACGCTGGTGCGGGCACTCGACCCGCGCCCCGGCTCCCGCTTCGAGCCCGTGCAGGCCGAATACATCACGCCCGACGCGTACGCGATGAAGATCGGCGGGCGCTGGCGGGTGTCGCTGTCGCCCGATTGCCAGCCGCGGCTGGCGATCAACCAGCACTACTGCGGGCTGATCGCGCGCGCACAGCGCAGCGATGCGGCATGGCTGCGCGGGCAGTTGCAGGAAGCCCGCTGGCTGATGAAAAGCCTGGAAGCGCGCGCCGACACGCTGCTGAAGGTGGCGACCGCCATCGTGCGCACGCAAAGCGCGTTCCTCGATTACGGGCCGGAGGCGATGAAGCCGCTGGTGATGCGCGAACTCGCCGAAGAACTCGGCATGCACGAATCCACCATCTCGCGCGTCACCACGCGCAAATACCTGCACACGCCGCGCGGCACGTTCGAATTCAAGCATTTCTTTTCCTCGAGCGTCGCGACCGAGGACGGGGGCAGTGCCTCGGCCACCGCGATCCAGGCAATGATCCGCAAACTGGTGGACGAGGAAGACGCCGCCAAGCCGCTTTCCGACCAGACCCTGACGGCGGAACTGAACCGGCGCGGCATTCAGGTGGCGCGCCGCACCGTCGCCAAGTACCGCGAACAAATGCGCATTCCCAGCTCAAGCGAGCGGCTGCGCGCGCGCTGACGCACGTCCCGTTGCCGCGAACGGACCTGAAACGGAAAGTTCACGCCGCCTTTGGCACGCTGGATGCAACTTTCCATCCTGACCACGATCACAAGGAGCAAGCACAGACGATTCTTCAAAAACGGGTGCCCGGCGGCACCGGGTTCGGGGACATCCCCGCGCTTCCACCACGCTGCACAGGAGTCAACCATGCAAACACAGGTCAGCGGTCACCAGATCGAAATCACCCCGGCCCTGCGCGATTACGTCGACGCCCGCCGCGAGCGCCTCGTGCGACGCTTCGATCGCCTGACTTCGCTCAACGTGGTGCTGGAAGTGGAGAAGAACCGCCTGGCCAACCGCGCCGAAGGCACGCTTGCCGCGGCCGGAACGGTGTTGCATGCGGATGCCGTGGACCAGGACATGTATGCCGCGATCGATGCGCTGTTCGACAAGCTCGACGCCCAGGTCCGCAGGCACAAGGACAAGAAGACGACGCACGACCGGGACGATATCCGCAACATGGCGTAGCCAACACTGGCAGAATGTTCCCCGCCTGCGGGGCTGCAGGCGGGGACGAGATGTGAACAAGCTCAGCGCGCGCGAACTTTTCGAAGAGATCAAGGAACGCATGGCCCTGCGCTGGGTGGCGGGCCAGTCCGGTGCCGACCGAACGCTCCAGGCCGGCGGCGCGGGCCAGCGGCGTCCTTCCGAGATCGGCTACCTCAACATCATCTACCCCAACAAGTTGCAGATCGTCGGTGGCGAGGAATTGAATTACCTCGACGGCCTCGATTCACGGCAACGCTGGGAGACGGTGCAGAAGATTTTCGGGCAGCAACCGGTCGCGCTGATCATCACCAAGGACCAGGCCGTTCCCGCCGACCTGCGCGAGGCCGCCGAGGAAACCAGCACGCCATTGTGGGTGAGCGCGCGCCGCGGGCACGACCTGCTGACCTGGCTGCAATACAAACTTGCGCGCACGCTCGCGCCGCAGGTCACTTTGCACGGCGTGTTCATGGAGGTGCACTCCATCGGCGTGCTGATCACGGGAACGCCCGGCAGCGGCAAGAGCGAACTGGCACTGGAACTGATCACCCGCGGACACCGGCTGGTCGCCGACGACGCGCCGGAATTCACGCTGATCGCCCCCGACGTGCTGGACGGCGCCTGCCCGGAAATCCTGCGCGACCTCCTGGAGGTGCGCGGCCTCGGCGTGCTCAACGTGCGCGAGATGTTCGGCCACACCGCCGTGAAACGATCCAAGTACCTGCGCCTGATCGTGCATTTGCGGCCGGCCGGCAACGAGCCCGAGGACGCGATGGTGCGCCTGACCGGCGATGTCGGCGTCCACGAAGTGCTCGACGTGAAGATCCCCCAGATCACGATTCCGGTCGCGCCCGGCCGCAACCTCGCGGTGCTGGTCGAGGCCGCGGTGCG
>DATEKI010000007.1:0-3856 GCA_035277545.1 Rhodanobacteraceae bacterium
GGGCGGGCACCACTTCCTGTTCAGTCCGCTGCCGTGGTGGCTGCAGACCACCGCGATCGTGTTCTCGGTCGCGATGCTGGTGCCGGTGTGGGCGGGCAGCGCGAACTTCCTGCTGACGATGCGCGGCCGCTACCACGGGCGGATCGAATCGTATCCGCTGGCGTTCCTGTTCGTCGCCGTGATCTGCTACCTGATTGGCTCGACCCAGGGCACCGTCGAAGCGTTCCGCTCGCTGCAGGCGATCTGGCATTTCACCAGTTTCACGGTCGGCCACTCGCACTTGACGATGTACGGCTTCGTCGCCTTTGCGGCCTGGGGCGCGGTGTATGCATTGTTGCCGCTCGCGACCGGCAAGAACCCCGGGCGCCTCGGCATGGCGGTGCACTTCTGGCTGGCGCTGGTGGGCGTGTCGATCTACGTGATCGCACTGTCGATCGGCGGTACCGTGCAGGGCCTCGACTGGGTGCACAAGGTGCCGTTCATCCAGTCGGTGGTGGACATGGAACCGTACTACCTGTGGCGCGGCGTGGGCGGGATCCTGATGTTCCTCTCGCACGTCGTGTTTGCGTGGAACGTGTGGCGCATGACGCGCGGCAAGGCCGGTGACGCGCCGTCGCCGATCATGGAACCGGCAGGGACCGACGCGGAGGTTGCCGCATGAAGAAGATGATCGCGATCTTCGGCGGCGCGCTCGGCATCTACATCGTGATCGTGCTGCTGATCGCGGTGGGCCCGGCCATCGACCTCTCGCAAACGCCGCCCGGCCCGGGCGTGAAGCCGCTGACGCCGCTGGAAGCGGAGGGCCGTCGGGTGTTCGCCGGCAACGGCTGTGATTATTGCCACACCCAGCAGGTGCGTCCGCTTCCGGAAGACCAGGCGTTCGGGCGTCCGTCCGCACCCGGCGACTTCACCTACCAGACGCCGGAGCTGCTGGGTTCCGAGCGCACCGGTCCGGATCTCACCAATGTCGGCAACAGCAAGCCGAGCGACGTGTGGCAGTACATCCACCTGTACGACCCGCGCGCTGTGGTGCCGCAATCGATCATGCCGAACTTCAAGTTCCTGTTCCGGGAGGTCGCGACCGTGCCGGCGGGCGAAACCGCGGTACCGGTTCCGGCGCAATTTGCGCCGAAGAACGGCGACAAGGTGATCCCGACGCAACAGGCGAAGGCGCTGGTCGCGTACCTGCTGTCGCTGAAGCAGACGACGATTCCGGGTTACACCATGAACGGCGGCATGGGCGGCCCGACCGCGGTCGCGGCGCCGGCCGCATCCGCGCCGACGACATCGGCGGCCGCCGCGGGTGGCTACGCGTACGACCCGGGCAAGGGCAGGCAGTTGTTCGAAGCCAGTTGCTCGGCCTGCCACCAGAGCACCGGCGAAGGTGTTCCCGGTGCGTTTCCGCCGCTCAAGGGCAATGCGGCGGTGGACAACGACGACCCGACCCTGCACCTGCACACGATCCTGCATGGCGCACACGGCGTCACGATCGGTGGCGTGAAGTATTCGAGCGTGATGCCGCCGTTCGAAGGTCAATTGAGCGACATCGACATCGCCGACATCGCCAACTACGAACGCACGTCGTGGGGCAACCACGCGAAACCCGTGACGCCGGCGGACGTCGCCAAAGTGCGCGCAGCGGGCAAGTGAGAGGATCACCATGCAGAACATGATGATGGGACCGTTCTGGGGGATCGTCGCCGTGGCGACGGTCGGAGGGTTGATCACGCTCGGGTGTTTTGCCGCGATGTTCTGGTGGATCTTCCGCCCCGGTGAAAGGGATCCCCGCCATCCGAAGTACGCCATCCTGCGCCGCGATCGCTGAGAGGAACCGCCATGGCCAAGCCCCACGTTCGCGTTTACGTCGACGACGATCCCACGCCCGTGATCGACGAAGAGCTTCCCGCGGAGTTGACACTGGACACGCGCAAGCTCGCGGATGGTCCGCACCGCCTGATCGTGCGCGCCGTCGACCAGCGTGGCACCGAGGGCGTCGAGGAGATTCCGTTCCACGTGCAGAACGGTCCCGGCATCATGGTTTCCGGCTTGAACCCCGGTTCGACCCGGCGCGGCGATGTCCACATGAAGCTGGATGCGTTCAGCGCCGACGACCCGTTCGACCCGCGTTATGCGGAAGCGCGCTCGGCGATCCCCACGTGGGTGTGGGTGCTGTGCCTGATCGTCGTTGCGTGGGTCGTGTTCTACGTCGCGACCATGTGGAACGTACCCGCGAAATACCAGCACTCGCCCACCTACGGCACCGTGGCGGCTTCCGCGTCCGCGGCGCCACCAGCGTCGAACCCCTGAACGGCGCGCATCCCCGGTGCCCGGAAACATCGACAAGGATCACGTGCATGAAAAACGGCCAGCACCCGGATGCCGGCCGTTCGAGGATGCCTGATTCTGGTGGGCGGTGCAGGGATCGAACCTGCGACACCTGCCGTGTGAAGGCAGTGCTCTACCGCTGAGCTAACCGCCCGCGCGAACCGGCAAGTCTAGGGGGGGCGGGTTTTCCGGTCAATCGGCGGTGGGCCGGTTGCTACAATCCGCCTTCCCATCAAGCCGGACCTTCGCCGTGGAACACATCCTGCATGCGCTCGCGAATTACCAGATCACCCCCTGGAAGGTGGTGGGTTACCTCGGCATGGTGATGTTCACCAGCCGCTGGTTCGTGCAGGTGTATGCGACCCGCAAGCACAAACGCGTGGTGATGCCGTTGTCGTTCTGGGTGCTGTCCGTCTGCGGCAGCGTGCTGCTGCTGGCGTACTTCGTCGTAGGCAAGAACGATTCCGTGGGGATCCTTTCCAACCTGTTCCCGGTGGTGGTGTCGGTCTACAACCTGGTGATGCACCTGCGGCACCAGAAAAACACCACGACCGGCGATATCGCGGCGTGAGTTTCGCCGCCCCGGGCTCGGATGCGGGGAGCGTGCGGGTCGGCTAGGATCGGCGCGGGCCAGTCGTGCCCTGGGGAAAAATCCCAATCTGTTCCGGCCGGGATCGTCCGCGTGCCCGGCCGTTCGATCCATGACGCTCAGGAGCACACATGAACGCACAACTTGCCGAACGTGAGTCCTCGCCGGTATCGCTGGGGGACTGGATCATCACCCTCATCGTGCTTTGCATCCCGATCGTGAACATCGTGATGCTGTTTGTCTGGGGTTTCTCGAGTGGAACGCAGCCGAGCAAACGGAACTATTGCAGGGCCGCGCTGATTTTCGCGGCCGTGATGTTCGTCCTGTATTTCTTCTTCGCAATGACGATCGGTGCGGCCTTCCTGCACGCCGCACGTTCCGGCGCGACACTCTGACGATCGGGTGCGTCCGCGCGGACGCACCTCAATCCGGATCGTAATCGAGGTTGGCTGACAGCCAGCGCTCGGCTTCGGTGAGCGCCCAGCCCTTGCGCCCGGCGTAATCCTCGACCTGGTCCTTAGTCAGCTTGCCGACCACGAAATACTGGCTGTCCGGGTGGCTGAAATACCAGCCGGACACGGCGGCGGCGGGGTACATCGAAAAGCCTTCAGTCAATTCGATGCTCGCGTTGTTCGTTGCATCCAGCAGCTTGAACAACGTGGCTTTCTCGGTATGGTCGGGGCAGGCCGGATAGCCCGGCGCGGGGCGGATGCCGCGGTATTTCTCGGCGATAAGTGCCTCGTTGTCGAGTGACTCATCGGGCACGTAGCCCCAATATTTCCTACGCACCTCGCGGTGCATCCATTCGGCCAGCGCCTCGGCCATGCGGTCGGCCAGCGCCTTCAGGATGATCGCGGAATAGTCGTCGTTGTCCTTGTGGAAGCGCTCCAGGTGTTCCTCGATGCCGAGGCCAGCGGTGACGGCAAAGCCGCCGATCCAGTC
>DATEKI010000008.1:0-3891 GCA_035277545.1 Rhodanobacteraceae bacterium
GTCATGCACGCCTCGATCCCGACACCGTGATGTCTCCGGGTTCGCTGGATGCCGCGCTGCATGCAGCCGGCGCCGCGTGCGCGGCCGTCGATGCCATCCTCGCGGGCGAAACGCTGCGCGCCTTCTGCGCCGTGCGTCCGCCCGGCCACCACGCCACGCGCGATGAAGCGATGGGCTTCTGCCTGTTCAACAGCGTCGCCGTTGCCGCGGCGCACGCGCTGGCCGTGCACGGGCTCGCGCGTGTCGCGATCGTCGATTTCGACGTCCACCACGGCAACGGCACCCAGGCGATCTTCTGGCGCGAGCCGCGCGTGCTGTACGCCTCCAGCCACCAGATGCCCTTGTACCCAGGCACCGGCGCGGCCAGCGAACACGGCGACGGCAACATCGTGAACGCGCCGCTGCCACCGGGTGCCGGCTCCGTCGAATTCCGCGCCGTGTGGGAAGACCAACTGCTGCCCGAACTCGACCGGTTCCGCCCGCAACTGCTGCTGATCTCCGCAGGCTTCGACGCCCACGCCCGCGACCCGCTGGCGCAACTGAATCTTGAAACCGCCGACTACACCTGGATCACCCAGCGTTTGGTCGAACTCGCCGACCGCCACGCCGACGGCCGCATCGCCTCTGCGCTGGAAGGCGGCTACGATCTCGACGCGTTGCGCGAGTGCACGGCGGTACATGTCGCGGCGCTGATGGAATAGTTCTTCCCCTCTCCCCCTGGGAGAGGGTGCCCGAAGGGCGGGGGAGGGTACGCGTTCCGCGGCAATGCTGGTCGACAGCTAGCTTGGCCAATAAACCTTGCGCAACGGAATCAGCTGCTTGGCGTCGGGGTCCATCTGCTCGTAATGATCCAAGATCGCTTCGACAAGGTCGTCGAGATCCATCAAGGTCAGCGGGATGCTTGCGCGGTCAGCTTCGTAGCGAGCATCTTTGCTGAATCCTCCAGTGCTCACGTAGAGGCCTTTATCGTCCTTGTGACGGCCGCCAAGAAAGCTGCGGACCTCAGCTGAACCCATTTGGCTTCCCGGCCGATGTTTCACCTCGACCACTATGCGTGGATTCGACAATCCGAGCCCATCGGGCGACGCAACGATATCCTTGCCTCTATCTGAACCCATCGGTGAAACGCGCGTCTTGTAGCCCATGGCGCGCAATAAGCCTGCAACTAATTGCTGCATCTCGTCCCATCCGAGTTTCGTTATTCGATCCTTGGTAAGTTCAAATGCCTTGTTCTGATTCTCCTTGTAGAGTTCGTCCAGCGCGACCGCATCCTCGTCCAGAGGCACTGCCGCCTGCGCTTGAGCATTGCCTGTCATGCTCTCTTTCAAACGTTGTTTGATTTCGTCCGCGACATCCGGCGGCACCAGAAACAACGTAGAAATCGCGCCAAGGCTATTTTTGGCGGAGAGCGTCAGCAAATCTCGCGGCACGCGACCGGCCCATGAAACATCTCGCACGTTGGGATCGTTTTCGATGCGATCGGGCTCGTACTTGTACTCGCTGCGAATCTCGCCAACGAGATAAACCCTTTGCTCCGGTGAGTAGGTGACTACTGCATCACCCACCTGCATTTCGCGCACGAATCTGTATGCCTGACCTGCAGAATTAGCTGTTTGCGCACGAGTGTTGCTCGGATACGCGTCAGCGACGGCCGTCGCGAAATCCTCTCGACTCTTGAAGTGCCCCATGTTTCCCAATTCGACCCATCCGATCGCCACTATTGATTCGGACTCGAATTGATCGAACAAAATGCCGCCGCGCTCCGCACGAACCATCCACATATGAGCCATTTCGTTCCCCTCGGCGCCTTTCGAACAAACGCCGAACATCATATAAGTACGTAGGTCATGGATGGTTGGCATCTACGCCCGAACGTGCCGTTGCATGATGCCGCGGCGCGCAGGCGATCGCGCGAGCAAGGCGCGCATGTTCGACGCCATGGATGGCGGAGTTCGCGCCGGCGCGCGATCGGCAAGCGGCAAGGGGAGGTGAGGCGACACGACGTCGCCGAACCCACCGCCACAGGCGCAATGGTCTTTGGTGACTTTCTGCCGAAACCAGTACTGTCCGGTTAATCATCGAACAAAATCAGTTGGTTGGCTGAGAGGGCGTCGCATTTCTGTAGATCGGCCTGCTGCAAGGCGCATTCCAGCTCGGTTCGCTCGTACAGCGTTGCACTCAAAATGTGTAGAAGTTCGGACAGCGGAGCGGTCAATCGCAAACGCTTGCGCAGGATGGCGATCAGCACGTAGACGGTGACCGCGATCCACACTTGGGTCTGCACTGCGTTTGGTGACGTGCCGAAGAACGCCTTGATGCGCAGGTGTTGTTTGATCCACTTGAAGAAGATCTCGATGCGCCAGCGGTGGCGGTAGAGCACGCCCAAGGACTGTGCTGGCAAGCCAAAGTGGTTGGTCAGCAGGACGATCGATTCGCGAGTGTCGGGATCGCGGACGCGGATGCGGCGCAGCGGGATCGGGTAGCGGGTATGCGTTTTCCAGTGCTTGAACACTACCGTCTGGTCGCAGCCGATCACGCTGCGATCGTCGATCGGGTGGGAGTAGCGTCGATTCACGCGCAAGTTCTTCTTGGCGCGCATCAGGAACCAGGCGCCTGATTGGTGCATGCGGTACAGGCGCTCGAAGTCGAGATAGCCGCGATCCATGATGTAGAACGCGCCGGCTTCGACGTCAAGCCAATCCAGTGCATGGACGTCGTAAAGGTTCGACGGTGTCACGTCAACACGTGTAGGCACGCACGAGCGCACCTCGAGTAGCGTATGGAGTTTGATCCCCGCGTTGCCGACGCGTGGTGCGCGCGCCCACGGGAATACCGACAGGCACAACTCGATGGTGCTGGAGTCGAGTACGTAGGCGGTGTGGTCGAGCTCGATGCCGAGCGGTTCGTGAGCGTACAACCGGCGCGCTGTCGCGATCAGGCTTTGGGCGAAGTCGGCGTAGATGCGCCAATCACGGCGTTCGTTGGCATCGGCCAAGGTGCTGCGCGACACGCGGCCACGAATGCCGAAGTGGTACAGCTTGGCCAAATGCGCGCGCAGGCGCAGTTCGATGTCGCGCAAGCTCTCGCACCCGGCAAGTTGTGCAAAGGCCATGCACAGGAACTGATCCATGCACGAGAACTGCTTGACATAGCGGTCACCGCCGTAGCGTGCCACGCAACGCCGGAAGGTATGCAGCGGCAGGTATTGGATGAGCTGCGAAAACACAAAGCGACCGCTGTGCATGGCACCCGTCCCGGACCGGAAACGGGCCAGCATGGCGTCGCTGCAGTTGAAATCGACAACACCCCTGAACCGCCCAAATCCCGAATACCATCGACCATTTACGCGTGCTTGGGCGGTAGTTCCCCGGACAGTACTGGCCGAAACAGAAAGTCACTCGCTCGCCGCTGAGGCGAGCGAAACCAGGACGAAAGGGTTCCGGACTTGCGAGAGAAACAAATGCGCTGGGTTCCGGATCGCCGCTGCGCGGCGTTCGGAATGACGACGAGGTATGGGAGTCTGCGTGAAGAGGCGTACCCTCACCCGCCCTTCGGGCACCCTCTCCCAGTGGGAGAGGGAAACGGCGCTGGGTTCCGGATCGCCGCTGCGCGGCGTCCGGAATGACGACGAGGTATGGGAGTCTGCGTGAGGAGGCGTACCCTCACCCGCCCTTCGGCTCACCGTTGCTAGGCTCGCGCGTCCAGCGCTCGCCAAGCAACCCGGCCCTCGGCATCGTGCCTCGGGCGTTCGAGCCGCCGCTAACTGCCAGTGGCAGTTCGCAAACGCCGTCTCTCACCCCGAAGGGAGAGGGAAAGGCGCAGGGCCCCGGATCGCGCCCGCTGCGCGGGCTTGTCCGGGATGACGAAGGATGGATCGCGTGGCACGCGCGG
>DATEKI010000009.1:0-8919 GCA_035277545.1 Rhodanobacteraceae bacterium
TCGGTGAAGGGCACGGTGTTGGCGAACGACTGCGCGTACTGGAAGTAGTTGGGGATCTCGAGGATGCGCAACTGCCGGAACTGGTAAGGGCCGAAGTTCCGGGTGTAGTAGCCCAGCGCAAGCTGCATCGCCTTCAGGATGCGCGGCACGTTCCAAGCGTTGCGGCGGTCGTAGTAGACCTCGAGGTTGACGTCGTGCCATTTCGAGCGCGCCACTTGGTAGCGCGCGGACTGGAACGAGAAGAAATCGAGGATCGGCGTGTCCTGCACGTAATGGAAATAGCGCCGCCCACCCTGTACCCATTCCTTCTGCAGGTACCCCGGCGCGAGCGCGACCTGGTCCCCGGCCGTCGACAGCGTCGCCTGGAAATGCACCCAGTCGGCATCGCACGAAACCAGGTTGTCTCCGCGCGCGGTCACGTCGCTGCGGTGCGGCAGGAGGTGTGCGGGTTCCAGGCCATATTTGCGGCGGTCGTTGTCGTCGGTGAGTTCGCGGTCCTGGTCGTAGCAAAAGTGCGGAAAGAACTCGCTGACGAGGAAACTCCCGTTGTGCACGAGCTGCTCGCCGGTCGCGTCGTTCGCGAATCCGGGGAACGCGACATGCTCGTGGAACGTGAACGGCATCGCGGCGCCGGGCGCCAAAGGCTTGTCCAGTTTGTACAGGTAGAAGCCACGTTCCTCATCGGCCAGGCGCGTCGTGTGCGGCGCAAAATCGAGGCCGACCTCGAATTCGCGGGTGTCCGGCGTCGGCAGTTGCACCAGCAAGGTGTCGATGGGCGTGGCGTGCTTGTTCACAAGCGTGTAATGGCCGGTGATGTCCGCGCTGCGCTGCGCCGGATAAAAGGCGACATCCACGTTGACGTCGGTGATGCGCGGCTGGGCCATCCCGATGTATTTGCGGTAATCCTTCTCGTAGCTGGCGGCGAGTCGTTGCTGTTCGTCGTGGGTCTGGTAGCGGTACAGCCCGTGGGTGTTGTGGTAATTGAACACGCCGATCGCAACGAACCCGGCCAGCGAGAGCGCCAGCAACACGCGCGCAGGCCAACCGAAACGTTGCAGCGCGACCTGCCCGCGCGCACGCCAGCCGCGCGTGTTGCCGCGCACCCAGTACAACGCCGCGGTCACGAGCAGCACGATCGCGCAGCAATACCAGTATGCATCGAACCAGAGGTTGCCGATCCAGAATGATCCGAACCCGTTCATGTCCGAATACGGTGTCGAGGGCGCGCCGGCATACAGGTACAGGTTGTCGGTCAAGTGGAGTTGCGGCAGACCGATCAGCACCACCGCGATGAAGGCGACGTACAGCGCGAACCCCGCGAACTTGCTGCCGGCCCACGCCTGCAACACCACGGCCAGGATCCCGATGAGCAGGAATTGAAGGCCATTGATGCCGATGAACTTGGTGTACAGGAGCGGCTGCACGTCGCCGAAGCCGTGCACGAGCTGGAAGCCCATGCAGTACAGCGATCCGACCACTTCGAACACCAGGATCACGGCCGCGAGCGCGAAGACCTTGCCCAGCAGCGGGATCCAGTCCGGCGTCGGAAAGGCATCCACCACCCCGTCCAGGCCCGCACCGCGCTCGCGCCAGACCAGCTCACCCGCGTAAAACCCGAGGATGATGATCAGCAGCCATTGATAACTGCCGTCCATCGTCTCGGCCAACAAATGCGTCACCGGGTACACGGGCGTGCCGTAGATCTCGCCCATGAACGACAGTGCGGCGGTCAGGTTGGCGAGGCCCGCGATCACCATCACCAGGAACGCCGCGCCACCCAACACCGCCCGGGCATCGAGCCATGCGAGCTTGCGCAACTGCACGCAACGCGCCACGAATCCCTGGCGCAAGGTCACGACCGGCAGCACGATCGGCGCGGCCACCGCCTGCGGCGAAGGGGCTGCCTGCGAGGCATCACGCCGGCGCCGCCGGAACCTGCGTACACCCTCCCGGTTCGGCTTGAACGCCAACCAGGCCGCCGCGAGCAGCGCCACGCCGATCGCCAGCCACAGTGCCCGGTTGCCGAGCAGTGCGCCCGCGAGCTGCGGCACCAGCGTGTTGCGGTCCGCGGGCGTCCAGTAACGCGTTGCCAGGTGCGACGCACCGAGGCCGAACGGATCCATCAGCGCGCCCGCGAGCTCGTGGCTGATGTCGCCGTGCCCGAGCGTCAACCGCGCGACCGCCCACAGCACGAAAAAGACGATCACCCCGATGTAGGTGCCCAGGATCGAGCGGGTAGACGTTGCGAGCAGGAACAGGAACGCCGCGAGGAAAAAAAGGTTCGGCAGCACGAGCACGCCGAACGCCCATCCGTACGCCGCCCACGGCGTCGGACCCAGCCGCACGGGATCGAGCCAGGGCATGAGGGAGCCCAGCCACATGCCGATCGCAACGCCGACCAGCACCAGCACGCTCACCAGCCAGCCCGCGGCGAAGCGGCCACCCAGATAGGCGCCGCGCGGCACCGGTGTCGCGAACACCAATTCGGCGGTGTTGCAGTCGAAATCACGCAGGGCCGCCCCGGCCACGAAGATCGGGATCAGGAACAGCCCGAAAATCGTGAAGGCGCCCAGCATCCCGATCACCACTGCGGGCGCATTGCGATGCACGTTGCCGATGCCGCCACCGATGGTGATCGAGTCCGAACTGGTCGCACCGAACGCCAACGCGGCCAGCGCCACGACGATCAGCCAGAACAACGGGCTCCTGAGTTGCTGGCGCAACTCGAGCCTGAAGATTTCACCGAACATGCTCAGGCGGCCCTGCCGGATTGGGCGTGGTGCAGTTGTCCGAAATACACGTCTTCCAGATCGGGCGCGACGCTCTCGAATCCATCGTCCGGTTTCGCATCGGCCAGCACGTGGATCAGCGTCGCGCCGCCCGCGAGGCGCGTGGACAGCACCGTCATGCGCTCGCGGTACTGCGGCAACGCGGCCTTGTCGATCGCGCGGCGCCACACGCGTCCTTCCAGCGCGCGGATCGTCTCGCGCGGCTCGCCGGCCAGGCGCACCTGGCCTTGCGCGATGATCGCCATGCGGGGGCACAGTTCGGTCACGTCCTCGACGATGTGGGTCGAGAGGATCACCACCACGCGCTCGCCGATTTCCGCGAGCAGGTTGAGGAAGCGCTGGCGTTCCTCGGGATCGAGACCCGCGGTGGGTTCGTCAACGATCACCAGTTTCGGATCGCCGATCAGCGCCTGCGCGATGCCGAAGCGCTGGCGCATGCCGCCCGAGAAACCGCCCAGCTTGCGCTTGCGCACGTCCCACAGATTCACCTGCTTGAGCAGCGCATCGACGAGGTCGCGGCGCTCGCCGCGGCGCGTCACGCCTTTCAGCACCGCGAAGTGGTCGAGCATCGCCTCCGCGCTGACCTTGGGATACACGCCGAATTCCTGCGGCAGGTAGCCGAGCACGCGCCGCGTGGCCGGCTTGTCGGCCAGGACGTCGATGTCACCCAGCTTGATGCTGCCCTCGTCCGGATCCTGCAGCGTCGCGATCGTCCGCATCAGCGTGGACTTGCCCGCGCCGTTCGGCCCGAGCAACCCGAACATGCCATTCGGGATGTCCAGCGACACGTTGTTCAACGCGCGCACGCCGTTCGGATAGGTCTTGGAAAGGTTGCGGATGGTCAGCATTACCCGGCTCCGTGCGCGCTGGTTTGCTGCAGTCTGCCCACGCGCGCGGCGTTTCGCCATCCGCCACTGGTCACTGTGACTTTCGGGTCAGGCCGTCCCGTACATGACGAGAGCGGCCAAATGCGCGAAACTGGGCGTCTTGCGGCTTTACCGGAATCGAAGGAAGCGGACATGGCAGACGTGCGCGAAGCGAAGGTACCCGACATCGGTGATTTCCAGGGCGTGCCCGTGATCGAAGTGATGGTCAAGCCGGGCGACCACGTCGACAAGGACCAGGGCCTCGTGACGCTGGAGTCGGCCAAGGCCACCATGGAAGTGCCCGCGCCGTTCGCGGGCACGGTCAAGGAGGTCAAGGTCAAGGAAGGCGACGAAGTCTCCGAAGGCAGCGTCGTCGCGACGATCGAGGCCGAAGGGGGCGAAGCGAAGCAAGCACCTGCCGCGCAGAAGGAACCGGAAGAGAAGGTGCCCGAAAAGCGAACGGAAACCCCCAAGGCCGCAGAGCCTGCCCCGGCCACGCCGCCCGAGCCGGCGGCCAGCGGCGAAAGCGGCAACGCGGCGACTCGCCACGCGCCGCCCATCCCCTTCGACGCCGATTCGATCATGCCGGACAAGGTGCCCTACGCGAGTCCCGCGGTGCGCGCGTTCGCCCGCGAGCTCGGTGTCGATCTTGCGCGCGTGACCGGCAGCGAGCGCGGCGGCCGCATCACCAGGGAGGACGTGCAGAAGTTCGTCAAGGCGGCGATGAGCGGCGGCGCGCCCGCGGCCGCGGGCGGCGGCAACGGCCTGAACCTGCTGCCGTGGCCGCAGATCGACTTTTCGAAGTTCGGCGCCATCGAAACGCAACCGCTGTCGCGCATCAAGAAACTTTCCGGCGCCAACCTCGCGCGCAACTGGGCGATGATCCCGCACGTCACGCAGTTCGAGGACGCCGACATCACCGATCTCGAAGCATTGCGCGGCACGCTCAACAAGGAAAACGAGAAAGCCGGCATCAAGGTCACGATGCTGGCATTCCTGATCAAGGCCTCGGTTGCGGCGTTGCAGAAATACCCCGACTTCAATGCCTCGCTGGATGCGACGGGCGAAAATCTTGTCGTCAAGCGCTATTTCAATATCGGTTTCGCCGCCGACACGCCGAACGGGCTGGTCGTGCCGGTGATCCGCGATTGCGACCAGAAGGGCGTGCTGGACATCGCGCAGGAAATGTCGGCGCTCGCGAAGAAGGCACGCGACGGCAAATTGACACCGGGCGAAATGTCGGGCGGCTGTTTCTCGATCTCTTCGCTGGGTGGCATCGGCGGCACCATGTTCACGCCCATCATCAACGCGCCTGAAGTCGCGATCCTCGGCGTCTCGCGATCGTCGATGAAGCCGGTCTGGAACGGCAAGGAATTCGCGCCGCGCCTGATCTTGCCGTTGTCGCTCAGCTACGACCACCGGGTGATCGACGGCGCCGCTGCCGCGCGCTTCGCGGTCTATCTCGCACAGTTGCTCGCCGACATGCGGCGGGCGCTGCTGTAAGGCCGCATGGCCGCGCCGGCCGCCCCGCCTGCATCGAACGCCGCGGCCGGCCCACCGCTGCACGGCGCCGTCGACGCGATCAATCACTTCCTCGGCATCAGCCTCAAGGTCGGTGGCATCACGCTCAACCTCGGGTCGCTGCTGGTCGCGGTGGTGGTGGTGCTGGTGGCCATCATGGCCTCGCGGCTGTTGCGCGCGGGGCTCGCGCGTTACGGCCAGCGCCACCAGACCAGCCAGTCGACGCTGTACGCGCTGTCACGCGTCCTGCACTACATCGTGCTGGTGATCGGCGTGCTCTGGGCACTGTCGGTCGCCGGCATACCGCTCACCGAGTTCACGTTCTTCGCGGGCGCGCTGGGCGTCGGCCTCGGCTTCGGGCTGCAGGCGATTTTCTCCAACTTCATTTCCGGACTCATCCTCCTGTTCGACCGCAGCCTGAAGGTCGGCGATTTCGTGGAGCTCGCGAACGGCGTGCACGGCCGCGTCAGCGACATCCACATCCGCGCCACGCGCATCACCACCAACGACAACATCGACATCCTCGTGCCCAACTCGCGGTTCATCACCGACAACGTGGTGAACCTGACTTGGCGCGACGTGTCGCGCCGCTCGCACATTCCCTTCCGCGTGCCCTACGGCGCCGACAAGGACAAGGTGCGCCAGGCCGCGCTGGAAGCTGCCGCCGAAGTGCCGTTCACGCTGACCGGCGACGACACGCGCGCACCGCAGGTGTGGCTGACCGGCTTCGGGGAGTCCGCGATGGATTTCGCGCTGGTCGTGTGGCTCAACGCCGGCGCGGCGCGGCGCTACCGGGGCGTCACCGCCGCCTACAACTGGGCGCTGCACAACGCGCTGGAAAAACACCATCTGGAATTGCCGTTCCCGCAGCGCGACCTGCACGTGAAATCGTGGCTGGGACTGGAAGGCGCGGAAGGCCGCCATGCGATGGCTGCCGGGGAGTCGGCCGCAACCGCGACACGCGATCGGCCGGAGGCCACGCATTCCGCTGCCGAGAACGATGCCGCACGCTCGGTCAGCAGGGATATCGCGAAGGATGAAGCCGCCGCGGCAGAGACCGACGGCGGCGACACCCGGGGTAAACCCGTCACCGACATCCGCGAGCGCGCCGCCTCCGATCAAGACGGCGACAGCGCCGATGCGGACGCAGCGCGTGCGAAACATGCAAAGCCCAAAGGACAGCAAACACATGAGCAAGACGATTGAGTTGAAGGTGCCGGATATCGGCGATTTCCACGACGTGCCGGTGATCGAGGTCATGGTGAAGGCCGGCGACCGCGTCGAAAAGGACCAGGGCCTCGTTACGCTCGAATCGGCCAAGGCCACGATGGAAGTGCCGGCGAGCACGGCGGGCACCATCAAGGAAGTGAAGGTCAAGGTCGGCGACAACGTCGAACAGGGTGCGGTGATCGCGATCGTGGAAGCTGAAGGCGATGCGGGGGCGAAACCTGCTTCGCCCCCCTTTCCCTCCGGGAGAGGGGCCGGGGGTGAGGGTCAATCTGTTCCTCCCCCCGCCGCGCGGGGGGAGGTGCCGAAGGCAGAGGGGGGGAAGTCGCCGCAAGCATCCCCGCCATCCCAGCCTTCCCCCGCAAGCGGGGGAAGGAGCCAGCCTGCTCCGAACGCCGCCAGCGAAACCGGCCGCAAGCCCGACATGGAATGCGCGATGCTGGTGCTGGGTTCCGGCCCCGGCGGCTACAGCGCGGCGTTCCGCGCCGCCGACCTCGGCCTCGACACCGTGCTGGTCGAGCGCTACGGCACGCTCGGTGGCGTGTGCCTCAACGTCGGCTGCATTCCGTCGAAGGCGCTGCTGCACGCGGCCGAAGTCATCGACGCGGCTGAACTGATGGGCGCGCACGGCATCGCGTTCGGAAAACCTAAGATCGATCTCGACAAGCTGCGCGACTTCAAGGACAAGACCGTCGGCAAGCTCACGGGCGGATTGGCTTCGATGGCCAAACAGCGCAAGGTGCGCGCGGTGCAGGGCGTCGGCACCTTCGTGTCGCCGCATGAACTCGAAGTCGTCAACGGCAGCGACAGGAAGCTGATCCGTTTCGAGCAGGCCATCATCGCGGCCGGCTCGCAAGCCGTGCACCTGCCGATGTTCCCGTGGGACGACGCGCGCGTGATGGATTCGACCGGCGCATTGCAGTTGCGCGACGTGCCGAAGAGCCTGCTGGTGGTCGGCGGCGGCATCATCGGGCTCGAAATGGCAACGGTCTATCGCGCGCTCGGCAGCAACGTCACCGTGGTCGAGTTCATGGACCAGTTGATGCCTGGCGCGAATGCGGACCTCGTGCGCCCGCTCGCCGCGCGCCTGAAGAACCAGGGCGTGTCGGTGCACCTCAAGACCAGGGTCACCGCGGCCAAGGCGCAGAAGAACGGCATTGCTTGCGAGTTCGAAGGCGACAGCATTCCGGAGAACAAGACCTTCGATCGCGTGCTGGTGTCGGTCGGCCGCAGCGCCAATGGCAACAAGATCGGCGCCGACAAGGCGGGCGTTGCGGTCACCGAGCGTGGACTGATTCCGGTCGACACGCAGATGCGTACCAACGTCAAGCACATCTTCGCGATCGGCGACTTGGTGGGCCAGCCGATGCTGGCGCACAAGGCGGTGCACGAAGGCCATGCAGCAGCGGAAGTCGCGGCCGGCCAGAAGCGTTATTTCGACGCGCGGGTGGTGCCATCGGTTGCGTTTACCGATCCGGAAGTGGCGTGGGTCGGCGTCACCGAGCGCGAGGCGAAGGAGAAAAACCTCGAGGTCGGCGTCGGCAAGTTCCCATGGGCAGCGTCCGGCCGCGCGCTGGGCATCGACCGCGCCGAAGGCTTCACCAAACTGATCTACGACAAGGCCACGCACCGCGTGATCGGCGGCGGCATCGTCGGCGTGCACGCGGGCGACCTGATCTCCGAAATCGCGCTGGCGATCGAGATGGGTGCCGAGATCGGTGACATCGCGCTCACCATCCACCCGCATCCGACGCTCGGCGAATCCGTCGGCATGGCGGCCGAAGTGGCCGAAGGCACCATCACCGATTTGTACATTCCGAAACGGAAGTAACCGTGTCGGTGCCATCGCAGCATCTGGAAATGTTGGCGCGCTACAAGGCGTGGGCCGACGAGCGCCTGTACGCGATGCTGGCCGGGCTTTCCGTTGACCAGCTCGCGGCGCCCACGCCCATTTTCGCGGGCAGCATCCTGCGCACGCTCAACCACGTCCACCTGATGGACGTGGTGTGGAAATCGCACCTGCTCCGCGTGCCGCACGACCTCGCTACGCGCAACCCCGAAGCCACGCCTTCGTTTCCCGAATTGCGCGACGCGCAACGCGACATCGACGCGTGGTACGTCGATTACACCAAGACGATGACGCCGGATGGCTGCAACGAGGTCGTGCACTTCGCCTTCATTGGCGGCGGCGAAGGCGCGCTGCGCCGCGAAGACATCGTGCTGCACGTGGTCAACCACACGACCTATCACCGCGGACACGTCACCGCGATGCTCAACCAGCTCGGCATGCAGCCGCAGGCGACCGATCTGCCGGTGTTCCTGCGCGAAACACGATCTTCGCTACCAAAATAACCTCGCGCATGCGGAGATACGGTCAATCACCGCTCCCGATTCATGCCGATCTGTCATGCCGGTCTACTTTAGGCCACCCGGCAATCAGAGCATTAAGATCTTTCCGGACATGGAGTGGCTTCAACCGTCGGCGCAAGATAGCCTGCTTTGTCGCGACGACCTAT
>DATEKI010000010.1:0-8713 GCA_035277545.1 Rhodanobacteraceae bacterium
ATCGACGCTCACGCCGAACTTCGCGGCCAGCGCCTTCGGGTCGAGTGCGTCGTAGGCGACGTCGATCGCCGGCGATTGCTTGTCCTGGTATTCGATCTCGGCTTCGGCCAGCGCCGAACCGCAATCGAAGCACCAGTGCACCGGCTTGAAGCCGCGCGTGACATGGCCGTTCGCGTACACGCCCGCAAGCGCACGCAGGATGTCGGCCTCGTACTTGAAGTCCATCGTGCGGTACGGGTGTTCCCAGTCGCCCAGCACACCGAGCCGCTTGAAATCCGCGCGCTGCAGGTCGATCTGCTGCGCGGCGTAGTCTCGGCAATGCTGGCGGAAACTCTCCGCGTCGATCTTGTGGCCGACCTTTCCGTATTTCTTCTCGACCGCGATCTCGATCGGCAGGCCGTGGCAATCCCAGCCCGGCACGTACGGCGAACGCAAACCCGCCATCAGCTTCGAGCGCACCACGATGTCCTTCAGGATCTTGTTGACCGCGTGGCCGAGGTGGATCTTGCCGTTCGCGTACGGCGGCCCGTCGTGCAGGATGAAAGCCTGCGCGCGGTTGCCGGTGCGCTTTTGCAGCTCCGCATAACGCCGCGACGCCTCCCAGTCGGCCAGCATCGCCGGCTCGCGTTTCGCGAGATCGGCCTTCATCGCGAACGCAGTCTGCGGAAGGTTGATGGTTTGCTTGTAGTCGCGGCTCACGCGAAGGCTCCGGAAAAAGCGGGTGTGTCGGCAAGGATGCGCCGCGCCTGTGCGGCATCGCGATCCATCTGCGCACGCAGCGCCGCAAGATCGACGAATTTTTCCTCGTCGCGCAACTTCGCGACGAACTCGACTTCGATGCGCTGGCCGTACAGGTCACCGTCGAAGCCGAAAAGATGGGCCTCCAGCAACGGCTCGCCGCTGCCCGCGATGGTAGGGCGCACGCCGAGGCTCGCGACGCCGGGCCACCAGCGATCGCCGGCACGCACGCGCACCGCGAAGATGCCGGACACCGGCGACACCCGCTTGCCGAGACGGATGTTGGCGGTCGGATAACCCAGCGTGTGGCCCATGCGCTGGCCGCGCACCACGCGGCCGCCGATGCGGAAAGGGCGACCCAGCAGCCCGGCTGCATGCGCGAAATCACCGGACGCCAGCGCACCACGCACGCGCGAGGCCGACACGCGTTCGCCGTCGCCGTTCGACACCGCATCCAGTACGCGCACTTCGTAGCCGCCTTCGCCCTGCATGGTTTCGAGGAGTGCAACGTCACCCACGCGGTTGTGGCCGAAGCGGAAATCCCTGCCCACCCAGATTTCGCGAGCGCCCATCCGCGCGACAAGGACTTCACGCACGAAATCCTCCGCACTCATGTTCACCAGCCCGGCGTTG
Organism: Rhodanobacteraceae bacterium; assembly: GCA_035277545.1. Taxonomy (GTDB): domain Bacteria; phylum Pseudomonadota; class Gammaproteobacteria; order Xanthomonadales; family Rhodanobacteraceae; genus 66-474. The sequence goes on from DATEKI010000010.1 coordinate 1,372, forward strand.
AAACGCAGCAGAAGCACCGTCGCGATGCCCGCTTCCGCGAACCCGCACAGCTTTTCGCGCACCGACGAAAGCCGCTTCAAGGGCGCCGGCGAGAAATAGCTGCGCGGCAACGGCTCGAAGCTCACCGCCGCCGCGACGAGTCCGTTTTTCGTCGCGCGTTCGCGCACCTTCGCCAGCAGCGCGGCATGGCCGCGGTGCAGGCCGTCGAACGCGCCGATCGCGAGCACGCTGCCGTCCGGGGCCAGGCACGGGCCCTCGATGTCGCGGTAGATCCTGAGCATCGCGTCAGTATATTTGCGATCGTCCCTGATCGCTGCATCACCGGACACTTTCGCCCGCGACGCCGTCTCGACATCGCCAACACCGATAAGGCCATCCCTGGCTTGATTTTCAACAACGGCCGCTGCGATAGGAAATCACGCGATCAACGGCACGCAGCCTGCCGTATCGACGCGCTTCAAAAGCTCAGCCACGCGTCCATGCCCCGGCACCTCCAGTTCGGGCGCGACGTCGGCCAACGGCAGCAATACGAACGCGCGTTCGTGCAGGCGCGGGTGCGGCACCACGAGATCCGGTTCGTCGACTACCCGATCGCCGTACAGCAGCAGGTCGAGGTCGAGGGTACGCGGACCGTTGCGGGCTTCGCGCACGCGTCCGGCGCGTACCTCGATCGCACGCAGCGCGTCCAGCAACTCCCGCGGCGCCAGGGTCGTTTCCAGGCGCGCGGCGGCGTTGATGAAATCCGGCTGGTCGAGCATGCCCCACGGCGGCGTGCGATACAGGCGCGAACGCACACGCAACGCGGTGCGCGGAAGCGCGGCGAGTGCCGCGAACCCGCGCTCCACCTGCGCGCGCGGATCATCGAGATTGCTGCCCAGCGCAACGCAGACGGTGACGGTTTCAGCCATGCGTCATTCGGGCGAACCGGCCTTCGGCGCAGCGGGCTTGCGGCGACGGCCGCCACGGCGACGGCGACGCCCACTGCCCGCGGGCTTGTCACCTTCGCTGGTCGGCCTGGGGGCCAGCTGCTCGGAAACCCGGTCGGGGGGCAACGCCTGGATTTCGGTCCACCACGCACCGGACTCGCGCAGCGCATCCGACTCGGCCCCACGCAGCAGCAGGAAGTCGTAGGCCGCGCGAAAACGCGGGTGCGCCATCAGCCGGAACACGCGCTTGCGGGTGCGCTCGGCGAAACGCGGTTGCAGCGCCCAGATGTCCTCGATGGTGTAACCGAATCGGCGCGGGATCGCCACGCGCTTGCCCTGTTCGGCCATCACCCGGTGCGCCGCGCGCTGCCACGCCAGCGATTGCACCGTGCCTTCCGCCTGCAATTTCTCCGCCAGCGCCTTCACTTCGCCCCACAGCAGCACCGCGAACAGGAACGCCGGCGTCACCGGGCGGCCATCGGCGACGCGCGCGTCGGTGCCCGCGAGGCCGCGCTCGATCAGGTCCAGCAGGGCACCGGATTCGTCGTGCTCCAGTGCGCGCACGGTACCCGGGAACAGGTGCCGCAGCAGGCCATACTTCACCAGCATGTGGAAACTCGCGAGCCCGTAACCCGCGAGGAACATCTTCTGGCATTCGTCGAACAATCGCGCGGAGGGCGCATCCACCAGCAGGTGCCCGAGTTCGCGCAGGGGCGCCGCGGCATCCGCATCGATCACGAAGTCCAGTTTCGCCGCCAGCCGGGCCGCGCGCAGCATCCGCACCGGATCTTCGCGGTAACGCGTGGCCGGATCGCCGATCAGGCGCAGGTGCTTCTGCTCGAGATCCTCGATGCCGCCGACGTAATCGATCACGCTGAAATCGGCGATGTCGTAATAGAGCGCGTTGACGCGGAAATCGCGGCGCAGCGCGTCTTCCTCGATGCTGCCCCAGACGTTGTCGCGCACGATGCGGCCATCGACCACGTGGCGATCCTCGCTGGCATCACCCCCGCCGGTGCCGCGGAACGTCGCGACCTCGACGATCTCGGGTCCGAAGACCACGTGCGCGAGGCGGAACCGCCGCCCGATCAGGCGGCAATTCCGGAACAGCTTCTTCACGTCCTCGGGCGTGGCGTCGGTGGCGACGTCGAAGTCCTTGGGCTGGCGCCCCAACAACAGATCGCGCACCGCACCACCGACGAGGCAAGCGCGAAAACCCGCGTCCTTGAGTCCGTAAAGCACCTTCAACGCACCGCGGCTGACCTGCTTGCGGGACAGGTTGTGTTGCTCGCGCGGGATGACGCGCGGCACGAGCTGGCCATGGCCGGAGGCGGGTGAATCGGAACTCAAGTTGGAACATCCCTGCGAAGGAAATGCCGCGAATGCGCGGCACGAAGTCCGCTATACTAGCGCGCTGCGCGGCGCCACGCTCCCTTCGTCTAGTGGCCCAGGACATCGCCCTCTCACGGCGGTAACGCGGGTTCGAGTCCCGCAGGGAGCGCCATGTTTGATTGATCTTCCCTGATCACTGCTCCGCCAAATCTCCAACGAGAGCCGGTCAAATCCGCATCGTGCGAGACCATCTCGGCCAAGAGCCGCCATCCATGGCAAAGATCTCCGTGGCCTGACTTTTCACAACAGCGGCTCCGGACCCGCGCATCGAACGCCGCTTCGATTGAAGCGTCATGTGTGCGATGATTTGCCGGTTCCCGTTTCCGCTTCCCGACTCCCATGGCCTTCGTCGTCACCGACAATTGCGTGAAATGCAAGTACACCGACTGCGTGGAGGTGTGCCCGGTCGATTGTTTCCACGAAGGGCCGAACTTCCTCGCGATCGATCCGGACGAGTGCATCGACTGCACGCTGTGCGAACCGGAATGCCCGGCGCGCGCGATCTTCCCCGAGGACGACGTGCCGGCGGGGCAGGAAGGCTACATTGCGTTGAACGCGGAACTGGCGAAGATCTGGCCGGTGCTGACCGAACGCAAGGACGCGCCGCCCGACGCGAAGGATTGGGACGGCAAGCCGGACAAGTTGCCCCTGCTCGAACGTTGATTGTGCGATCGTCCATGATCGCTGCAACAGACCGCGGCTGCGCAAGCGAACAGTGCTTCGCCCGCCAGGCACCACCTCGGCCTTCAAAGCCGCCATCCATGGCCAAGAGCTCCGTGGCCTGACTTCTCGCAACAGCCGCCCTGACTTTGGCGTTCGCGCCGCTGTGATCAGCCGCCGCCCAACCGTTGTTGCAGGACGGCCATCACGCGCGCGGCGGCATCGGCGTCACCCGACGCCGTGACCACGCTGCCGGTCCCCGAAGGCGCGACGCTGACGGTCACCGTGCCCTTCACGGTCTCGCTCTTGCCGTGGTGAAACATGCGATGGAAGAAACCGCCTTCAGCCTTCTGGGTGACGACGGTATCCACCGCAACCTGGTAGGTATGCGCGGCATCGTCGTTGGCCGTGACCTGGCCGGCGTCGCCACGCGCCAGCGCCAGGCCGACGCGGTGGTAGACACTGTCGGGCGTGTCCGGCAGGGTCAGGGTGTTGCCCGACAAGGTGGCGCCGGAGGCGCCGGCTTGCGCTGCCGGCGGCGTACCGGCTCCGGAGGGCGTCGTCGCCGTGGCCGATTGCGAACCGTTCCCGGCGTCCGGGATCGCCAACGCCTCGGTGGTCGGAGGCTGGTCCATGCCGGGCGGCACTTCGAGCGGCTGCTCCTGCTGCGCGGACTTGTACGCCGGTTCCTTGTGCCGGAACGGATTGTGCGATTTGATGGTCTGGCAGCCGGCGAGCACGACCGACGCGACGAGGAGCAGCGGAATCAGGGTACGTTTCATGGGCGCATTGTGCATGATCAGGGTATGGGGATGCCAGCAAGGGGAAGCAGTGCGTCGCGCAGGCGCGTTCGCGCCGCGGAGGGGGGCAATTCGACAAGGGGCAGCCGCGGCGCCGGCCCGCACAAGCCCAGCTCGGCCAGGCCGGCCTTGACCGCGATCGGGTTCGGCGCGCAATTCAGCGCGTCCAGCAGGGGCGCGAGCCGCCCGGCCTGCTGCATGGCGGACGCGCGATCGCCGCCGCGCGCGGCATCGCACAGGGCGCGGAAGGCTTTCGGCACCAGGTTGTTCACCACCGAGACCACGCCTCCCGCGCCGGCCAGCATCGCATCGGCCGCACTGCCATCGTCACCGGACAGATAGACAAATCCGGGGCGCCGAAGTTGCGCGATCGCCGCGATGCGTTCGGGGGTGCCGACGGCTTCCTTGATGCCGATGACGCCGGCGGTGTCGCGCAGGGCCGCGACCGTTTCCGGCTGCATGTCGCAACCCGTGCGCGAGGGCACGTTGTACATCACCACGGGAAGGCCGCCGTGGGCGGCGACTTCGCCGAAATGCCGGCGCAGGCCATCCTGGGTCGGCCGCACGTAATAGGGCGTCACTACCAGCGCGGCGTCTGCACCCAGCGTCTTCGCGCGCTTCGTCTGCGCGACGGTTTTCGAGGTGGCCGCCTCGCCGGTGCCCGCGATAACCGGCACGCGACGGGCGATCCGCTCGACCGCGAACGCCAGCAGCTGCCCGTATTCGCGCTCGTCCAGCATGTGCGCTTCGCCGGTGGAGCCGGCCACCACGATGCCCTGGGTGCCCCCGTCGAGCTGGTGGTCGATCAACCGCCCGAATGCGGGCAGGTCCAGCGCACCGGCCGCATCGAACGGCGTCGCGATGGCGCACAGGCTGCCGGTAATTTCCAAGCGCGACTCCACACTTGCCCAAACCGGCGATCATAACCGAAGCACCGTCCGTGAACGGCCGCCCGTTGCCGGCTCAAACCGATCGACAGACATTCGCTTGCGCCACTATTCTTCCACCCGTGAACTTGAAGACCGTCACCCGCTTGAACCAGGCCGCCGCGCGTCCCACCACCGATCATCAGTTGCTGATCCAGGCGGTCGCGCCCGCCACGGATTCCCCGCTGCTGGTGCTGTCGCGGCGCATCGCCGACGCCGGCTGCAACCTCGTGGAATCGCGCGTCGCCACGGTCGGTGCCGATGTTTCCGTGCTGCTGCTGGCCAAGGGCGGCTGGGATGCCATTGCCAAGCTGGAAAACGCGCTCGCCCGCATCGGCCGCGGCGACAACCTGCACATCCTCAGTTACCGTACCCAATCGCGCGACCAGCAAAGCCACCTGCTGCCATACATGGTCGAGGTGGTCGCGGCCGACAAGCCGGGCGTGCTGGTCGAGCTGATCGATTTCTTCAACCGCCGTTCCATCAGCATCGAGCAGATGTCGTCGATGCGTTACCAGGCGATGCAGACCGGCGCCGACATGTTCCAGGCGCAGATCACCGTCGGCATCCCGGCCGACACGCGCATCGCGGAACTGCGCGACGAATTCATGGAAATGTGCGACGGTCTGAACCTCGATGCGATCATGGATCCGGTGAAGTTCTGATGACAGCACTGAAGCCTGGCAATAAGGTTCCCAAGCTCTCCGGCACCACCCAGTCGGGCGACACGCTGAAGCTCGCCGACCTGAAGGACCAGTGGGTCGTGCTGTACTTCTACCCCAAGGACAACACCACCGGCTGCACCCGCGAAGCGGGCGATTTCCGCGACCTGTACACGAAGTTCAAGCGCCGCGGCGCCACGATCGTCGGCGTGTCGCGCGACAGCGCGCGCTCGCATTCGGGCTTCAAGGAAAAACTGGGCCTGCCGTTCGCGCTGGTTGCCGACACCGACGAAACCTGGTGCAAGGCCTTCGACGTGATCCGCAAGAAAAAACTGTACGGCCGCGAATACGTCGGCGTCGATCGCAGCACCTTCCTGGTCGGCCCCGACGGCAAGCTGGTCCAGGAATGGCGCGGTGTGAAGGTACCCGGCCACGCGCAAGCCGTGCTGGACGCGATTCCCGCCAAGTGAGCAAGCCCGTCCGTTCCGCTCCCGCCACGCGCGCCGGGCGCGCGCCCGACCCTTCGTCCGCCCACCCCGGAGCCCGCATGCCGAAACCTGCCGCCCGGCGCATCTACGCGCTGGACACCAATGTATTGCTGCACGATCCCACCGCATTGTTCCGTTTCGAGGAACACGACGTGTTCATCCCGATGACGGTGCTGGAGGAACTCGACGAAAAGAAGCAGGGCGTGTCGGAAGTCGCGCGCAATGCGCGCCAGGCCAGCCGCTTCCTGAACGAACTGATCGAACGCAACAACAGCCACGGCATCGCCGACGGCGTGCCGTTGCAGCAACCCGACGGCGTGAAGCTGCGCAGCGGCGGCGCCAGCGGACGCCTGTATTTCCAGATCCAAACCGGCAACGGAACCGGCAAGGCCGACAACCGCATCCTCGCCGCGATCCTGGACCTGCGCGAACACAACCCGGACGCCGCGGTGGCGCTGGTGTCCAAGGACATCAACCTGCGGATCAAGGCCAAGATTTTCGGCATCGCCGCCGAGGACTACGAAAACGACCGCGCGCTGGATGATTTCTCGCTGCTCTACACCGGCTCGACCGAGCTGCCGACCGATTTCTGGGACCGGCATCCGGACCTGCGTTCGTGGTCGGAACGTGGACAGACGTTCTACGAATTGAAGCCGCACGACGACGAGAACTGGCAGCCCAACCAGTGCCTGTACCTGCCGGGCGAGAACTCGGTCGAGTTGCGCGTGCTCGATCAGTCCGGCGACAAGACCAAACTGGCGCTGCTGCACGACTACACCGGCAGCGCGCACAGCGTGTGGGGCATCGCGGCGCGCAACCGCGAACAGAACTTCGCGCTGAACATGCTGATGGACCCCGACATCGACTTCGTCACCCTGCTCGGCACCGCCGGCACCGGCAAGACGCTGCTCGCGTTGGCCGCGGGCCTGGCGCAGGTGATGGACCAGCAGCGCTATCGCGAAATCATCATGACCCGCGCCACGGTTTCAGTCGGCGAGGACATCGGCTTCCTGCCCGGCACCGAAGAGGAAAAAATGACGCCGTGGATGGGCGCGCTCACCGACAACCTCGAAGTGCTCACCAACCCCGAGGAAGGCGGATCGTGGGGACGACAGGCGACCAACGACCTGCTGGCGTCGCGCATCAAGATCCGTTCGCTCAACTTCATGCGCGGCCGCACCTTCCTGTCGCGCTACCTGATCATCGACGAAGCGCAGAACCTGACGCCCAAGCAGATGAAGACACTGGTCACGCGCGCCGGCCCCGGCACCAAGATCGTCTGCCTCGGCAACGTCGAACAGATCGACACGCCGTACCTGACCGAGACGACGTCGGGCCTGACCTACGCGGTGGACCGCTTCAAGCAGTGGCCGCACGCGGCGCATATCACGTTGCGTCGGGGCGAGCGTTCGCGGCTGGCGGACTTCGCTTCGGAAGCGTTGTGAACGGTGAGTCCGGACGTCTCACAACACATCGTCATCCAAGGCA
>DATEKI010000011.1:0-20273 GCA_035277545.1 Rhodanobacteraceae bacterium
GCAACAAGGCGAAATGTCCGGCTATCCCGACGTCGCCACCGGCTTCCCCTCCAATCTACAGGTCGGTTTGGCTGCCGCCGCAGACACCGGACTGCCCAATGCACAAAATGCCTGGAGCATCTTCAACACACGCACCGTCAAACCGAGAGGCAGACATGCCTACGATAATTTCCCAAACTTTGCAGTACTGCCAAGGCATATGACGAATTGAGATCACCGCGGTCACTTGCACGATGATGTGTGGCGAATCCCGCGACGTCGTCGTTCGAGCTTGAATACCTGACCTGGGAATTGACGAATACGTGGGCGATGTCAGCGAACCCGCCTTGCCACCCAAACCATCAAGGCGATCGCGATGACCCAACCCGCGGACATGGCCAGCCGGATCCACCCGAATCGAGTGCTCTTCACACGCCAGACCAGATCGCCCAGAAGCAACCAAAGGCCGCTGAACACCAGGATGGCGAAAAACAACCAGTCGATGTGCCCGGAGGCCCAGAAGAAACCGATCATGCTACCGCCGCTTCCGCAACTGGCGTTTCACCTGCGCGCACGCGCTCGCCCGACTTGACAAGTAATCGTGCTCCGGCGGGAAGCTCGAGTACCACGGTGCTGCCCAGCAGGATTCTTCCGATCCTCTGCCCCCTCTGGATTCTGTCACCGGTCTTTACCCACGTTTCGATGCGCCGGGCGGAAACGCTTGTAATGAGCCGCACGGCAAGTTCTCCGCTCGCCGTGTTTACCATGACCCTGGTCTGGACGGGACATTTTTTTTCGCGCAAGAAGGCGAAGTCGCGGCCTTCACCATCGGTAAAGCACTCGCCATGCGATTGAACGCTCATCACGGTACCCGCCAGCGGGCTGCGTTGTACGTGCATGTCCCAAAAACTGAGTGCGATGACCAGGTAGCGCGTGTCACCGCGAACCTCCGCACTGGTCACCAAACCATCGGCCGGAGCCAGCACGCTCGAACCGGGCGGAGGTGTCCGTTCCGGGTCACGATCGAAAAACTTGACGTAGGAAGGATGGAACGCGCCCGTCCGCAGCCACCGCCTGATCTGCAATTCTGGCCAGCGTTTGCGTGGAGGCAACCACCGGCGGACCAGAGGGGATGGATAGGGGAAATACACGGCCCACAGCACGATGGCCACGGCTAAAGCACACAGGATGATCAGTTGCAGGGCAAGCATGGAAGTCGCTGTAGATACGCGAAAGTGAAAGAGGCCACAGGGGGTGCAGCAGGGGAACGCAAGCGGTCTATGCAAGAAGCATGCTATCGCCGGCCGTACAGGACATTTCCGACCAGCTGGGCACCCATGCGCAGACCTGCCCGTAGTGGATTGAAAGGCAGCACAGTGGCTGCATGCGGGCCTTGGGCGGGGATGGGCTCCGGAGGGTGTGTGACGTAGGTTCCAGTACTGACTGCAGGAAGCTTTGCCAGGGTGTCGCAAAGTGCAAGGAATCGATTGCGTACCATTCGGTTGACGTGGCGTCGGTCACTGCTGAGCAATTCGAAGCTGTGGGAAACCAAGGTGAAACAAGGTGCCCCATGCCTTGCGTTGTACGTGATCGCGTGGCTCATCTCTGCCGCGGACAAAGCAGTCAGCTGGGCGTGACGAAGTTCGGTGTGGCCTGCGGAGATGCACCCGATGGGTACCTCCACCACGCCGCAGTGCTCCACTGGCAGGTGCTGGGTGCGCGCCAGGCTTATGGCGCACGCCGAGGCAGCGATACCGGGACAAAAGCTGGTGTCGTAACGCATTCCTACCTCTGCCAGCGCGCGCAACGTGGTATCGCTGGCCCCATAGTTGCCGGCGCGGAACGCGACCGGCGGCTTGGCGCCCGCAGCAACCAGCACGCCTTTTGCATATTCGAGCAGGGAGCACTGGTCTTCGAAGGCGAAGTCCTTGATATTTATGCCGGTTCGTCCTTTGAGTGGACTGGCCGCACTTGCAAATTCCAACCAAGCAGGGTGCATGTGGAGCTGCACGTCGTGTCCACGCTCGACGATGGGGCCGATGATGTCTTCAATGGCAGCGGTGCCCCACAACACCGCCGGCATCGGATCGACGAAGAACACGGCTTTCAGGCCGTACTTGTCCAATACGTCCATCTGGTAGCGGATTCCAACTTCACCCACAGGGGTCCGGCAAATGATCGAATGGGCGAAGTTTTCAGCGCGGGAATCGCGTCCGTGCTGTTGCGTGAAGCGGTAACCGTATTCCGTGTCAATGGTGATGTAGCAGGTCGTCACATCGTTCCCTATCGGAAGGTCAGTCGTCAGCACACCGAGTCTCAAGTTCGCGATACGACCCGATACCGGAAAGCATGGTAACTGAGCGGGAACCCAACACCCTCGAGAGAAGATCGGTGGTTAGCGACGGGTGTTACGAGCCGCCGATCGCTTCATCAAGCGCCCGCTGCATTTCGCGCCGGTGCCACAGGGCGCGGCGTCGGTAGGCGTGCCCGCGCCGTGTGTCGCCCCCATACAGAACCAGATGACGAACGGCGAAGCACGCAAACCTGGCTTTGGAATCAGCGGCAGATTCACCGTAGCCATTTCGAAACGCCTCGATGGCGGCATCGACGATAGCGGGCGACCAGCTGCCCATGCCCTTGGCCGAAAAACGGAGGGCCCGGTGCAGTCCGATTTCGAAGGATACGCAGTCCCAGAATGGACTCATCTGACTCCACTCCGCGACACCGAAATCGAGGATGGTCAAGCGCTGGGGTGACCAAAGCACGTTTGGGGGCGTGAAATCGCCGTGCGGGATGCACAGTGCGCTCGCCCCGGTGCCTTCGACAAGTTGTGATATTCGGCTGCGGTCGCGGTCGGTCAGTAACGTCAAGCAATCAGCACGGTTGGCTAGATATGCCTTGAATGCAGGGGTGACCGGGCCGTTGGCAGCGGTCCGCGTGTGCCACTCACGCAACCATTGACCCGCCTTGGTGCAAGCGGCTTCGAGCCACTCCCGGCGGTCACTGAGGTACGGGATGCGAACCGGCGCGCCCAGCGAAATACGGCAAAGATCCGCGATCGCGGGGTCGGCAACGCGCTTCATCAGCAGCAGACGCGCCGCCTTCACACTGCCGAGGTACGGAATGCAGGCATCACTGTCCGAAATGGCGACACGTGCCTGTTGCAAAGCAGCGATCTGCCGGTGGAAGGCAGCATCGCTGTTCCAGGATTTGGCCACGAGAGCAAGCGCGGTGTTGTCTGCGTATGCGTCGAGGAACCACACCTCCGAATAGGGTCGAACCAGATGCGCCCGGATTCGTACGCGATCGATCGGACGGCCGAGTACCTCGCCCACGAGCGCAACGAAATCGTGCTCAGTGGCCGCTGGATACGCCATCTGACTTGGCTGCCAGGAGCGCAAAATCATGTGCCAACAGACCCAGCAATCCCCACTTGGCGTGACTGCGCAGGCGCTCAACGGCCCGGCTGACATCCATCTCCTGGCCACGCTCCCTCCCGAGCGCTTCCACCGCTGGCTTGTCGATCCGATCTATGGCGGCCAACGCTGCATCCCTGGAATCGATGGGGATGTAATGTGAAGGGTGCTGATAACCAGGGAATGCAACGTATACATGGCTGCCACCAAAACCGGCGTCGGCCAGGAGGCGCTGCAACTTTGCATACCCGTATATGTAGGCCTGAAACGGTTTGCCGGTCTTCGCCCGACTGATAACGCTGGCCAGCCGGCGCGGTAGCGCGTTGACCAGGGGCAGGTGCGTATGCGGGTCGCGCAGCAGCGTGCGGGGATGCCAGCGGTTTTCGATGGCGAGATAGAGGCGGCCACGCGGCTTCAAGATGCGAAGCACTTCTCCCAGTACCTGGCGCTGGCGTGCCTGCGGATTTTCGCCTTGGTCGTTGAGACCTACCCATTCGAGGACGCCATTCAAAACGGCAAGGTCCGCGACGCCGCTTTCAAGGGGCAATGCGGTAGCGGCTCCAGCCTCGTAGTGGACGTTCTCCAGCCCACTCTCGCTCGTCAGCTGGGTCGCCAGGGCGATGTTGTCCGGGTTTTGATCGATTCCGATCACCTTATCGAAGCGACCTGCGAGGCCGCGCGACACACTGCCCGCCCCACAGCCGATGTCGACTACAGTTCCACGCGCCCCATCCAAAAGATGGGCGTCCAGAAACGTCAGTAGACCCGTGTACCTTGAGTCGGACAAGACATAGTCTTCATAACTTTGTTGATGGGTGTCGAGCAACCGACGGAAGGAATGGAACGTGGTGGTATCGTCGTGGGCCATGAAGATCATCCGTTGTGGGTGGGCAGTTCCGTTGCGACTTGCGATGAAGCTCCCCGCTCCCGTCGAAGATCGTGAAGGCTTGTTGGTGCTGCCACATCGCCCGGGGAGGGACGTACGATACCAGCGGCGGAATTTTACGGTGAGCGCATTCGGGGGCCGGCAGGTAACACCATGACGACACGTTGACAGAACGCACTCCGTCGGGAGTACCGTCGTCGACTGGGTCGCGGCGGGACCGCAGGGATGGACTGCACGCATTCGCCTGTCTTCAGGCGAAGCACCCTTTCGCTACTTGTTACCGGTTCACTTGGAGCTCATGGTGGATAAGCCAGCCCCCCTCGCCACGTCGTCCGGGCACCCCCATTTGAACCGGCCTCTGTCGATCTACCTTGATCTGCTGCGTTTCACCGCAGCCCTCGTGGTATTTCTGTCGCACGCGACCAATGCCCGGTATACCTCGTATCTCGCAGGGACAATGGGACCATTTGCACACGATGGGGTTATCGTTTTCTTCGTGCTCTCTGGTTTTGTAATTGCTTACGTGTCCACCTGCAAGGAGCATTCGGCCAGAGACTACGGTCTGTCACGGGCGGCACGCATTTACTCGGTCGCTCTTCCGGCAATCTTGCTCACCATGGCACTGGACCTGTTGCGCACAATTTATGTACCGACTTTCCATGAATATCAGTTTCACAAACTTTGGTTTTATATCCCCTTGTGGACCGCATTTGGGACGGACTGGTGGTTTTTGAACGAAAACATGCTGTCAAATGGCCCTTTTTGGTCACTCTCCTACGAAGTCTGGTATTACGTCATTTTCGGGTCGCTTTTTTACTTTCGCGGTCGGAAGCGATGGATCTTTGCGGTGATCGCCTTGGCAATCGTGGGCCCGCGTCAATGGCTGCTGTTCCCGATCTGGCTTTCTGGCTGCGCCCTCTATCACGTGCATGAACGTCACGAGCTCGGAAGAGGATTAGCCAGGAGCATCTTTTTGGGGTCGATCGCTATCTATTTGCTGTTGAAGTTCACACACACCTTCGACGCCATCAATGCGACTGTCAATGTGTGGTTTGGTAACTGGCCAGTGGACAAACTTCGTTATTCACAGTTTTTTGCTGGAGATTATCTTATAGCAACACTTGTACTAATGAATATCTATTCGGCACGGTACTGTGAGTTCGCGATTCTCTCCCGCTGCTCGCGTTGGGTTACGCTGGCTGCATCATTTACTTTCAGCCTGTACCTGTTTCACATGCCATTGATGAAATTCTACAGCACGCTCATGCATGTGAACCCCCATTCGCGTCTCATGTATGCATTGCTGCTCGGACTGACCGTGACCAGCGTGGTGCTGTTGGGAACGGTGACCGAGTGGCGCAAGCACACGCTGCGCCGCTGGCTTGCACTTGGTCTGGATCAATTGCAGCGGATCCGCCTCGCCCGGACTCCCGCGGCGTAGGCAAACCGGGACGCGCTGGTACGCACCAAGCTCAGGATGCCTGATATCAGGCATGCCAATCATTTCACCAGTGCGCGCCATGCAATTTCGATCGCAAGTGCGCGGGAAAACGCGGTCTCGGTAGGCAGGCGATTCAGATCAAGGATCGGGTCGAGTCGCCATTCGCCCGGCAGGAGTGCGCGATATTGCGCCACCGTACTCGGCCGGGCGTGGATATGGCGCATTCGACGGCCGGCAGCATTGACGAGTGGGCGGATGGCGACCGGCCGCTTCATTGTTGCCCACTCCTGAAAGCGTGCGCGCCAATCCGGACCGTCGATGAATCTGAAGCCATGGGAGGACGGCTGCGCCGCGAGGCCCGGATGCAGCCGCGCGATAAGCCTGCTTTCCAACCGCCCGGCGTCTTTCCAGTGGAGCGGCAGCCGCCAAGTGAGGGCGACCGTGTTGATGTCGACCAATGGCGTGCTGTAGTAGCCGTGTCGGACGGCAACGCTATTATTGACGGCCATCCAGTGATGACAACGGAATAACGGATAGAGCAGCTCAACCTGCCAACGGGTCAGCGAATGCCCATGCTGGCCAACATCCATGCCAAGCGTGCATTCCATCGATGCTGCCAAACGATCTTGGAAGGCCAGGAACGCGCCTCGCTTGCGGATGACACGCGCATCAAAGCCGCGATAGAAAGTCTGTACCAGGTCGCGCGCACGAAGCGGCCGGTCCGGGAGGTGGAAGTAGTTGCGAAATACCTCGCCCCCGCCACCGTTCAGCGCGATGTGACCATCCGCGTTCTGCCTCAGGCGCGTGGCCCGGTCCACTTCAGCATCCAGAATCCCATCGTTGGGCAACCCATCGAAGAACAAGGCGCTCGCGATCAGGCTGTCCGGTGAAGGCGGTGGGACTTCCCTGCTCAGGGCTGCCTTGTCGATGTTCTCGATGGATAGCCCGACGCTGTCCGCCACTACTTTCGCGATGGTTACGTCACTTGATCCCGGCCGGCCATAGACGAACAGGTCGGGCCGGTTGCCGCAGGCCAGCAGCCCCGCGATGATCAGGCGCGAGTCGAATCCACCCGATAGTGCCGCCCGCGTACGCGATGGGAATGCATCAGCAATATCGGCAAAAGCTTCGCCGAGGTACGCGTGGATTTGATCTACGGCTGCATCGAAGGACGCCGGCGCTGGTGCGCCGGCAAGCACATCAAAAATCCCGCGGCGTATCAAGCGACCTTGCTGCAAATCCAGGGCCGCCCCCAGTGGCAACGTGGTGACCCCCTGCGCTGGCGTGGCTATCCCGTGTGGTGCTTCGATCAACACGTACTCTACGGCCGCGGCGGCATCGAGCTCGACATTGCCGGCATACGCACAGGTCGCAAGCCAGCTGGTGCTGAAAAAGCGCCGGTCTGGGCTGATGTAGATCCGCACGAACCCCAAGGGATCATTCAGCAACAGGCAGCGCGTTGGCGTAAGGGCCACCAGCGCAAAGTTGCCACGTACTGCTGTTTCGTCGATTTCATTTGAAGTCGCGATGTCATTGAGAATGAGTTCAAGCGCTGCCCTGCCGAATTTGCGACGATACCAGATCGGCCCTACGCAGCATGCGGAGCCCTGCGGTGTAATGACACTGCCAGCCTCGTTATTCGATAGGTTCGGGTGGGCCCAGGCCGCGACGTTACCACCCGGCCAATCGAACGCTGCGCCTGCGTGAAAGCCTTGGCGCCGCAAGGAGGCCGCAGCGCGCCCTGCGCCATCTTCGTCACCGCCATGCAGCAGGATAGAAAGTGCGCCAAGCATGCAGGGGTTATCCCTTCGTTGGACATCGCATACACATTTTCCGCATGGCATCCAAGTCACATTGGATGAAGAAGGTATACGTCAGGCGCTCCGGAGCTCGCGCAGATATTTACGCATGTGCCCCAGTGTATTTTGAATTTCCTGCAACAACGGGTGACGGACCACCAGCGCGGCGAGCAGCCACCCGGCACCGGCACCGACCACGGCCGCAACCAGGCCCAGTAACAGATGCCGAATGAGGAAGCCCGGCCAGAATGCGATCAATGCCGGAACGATGCAGGTAGCCACTGTCACCAACGCGCTTGGAAGCAAGGCTTTGGCGCAACGACCCGCCGCAAGCGCTTCGAAATCAGCCATTTTCCGGTAGTAAAGTCCGCCTGCGATGATGTACACCAATACCTGCGCAGCGGCCACGGCCTCGACGCTCCATAGTGCCGCCGCGATGGTGATCGCAATACGGATCGCCTGGTATTGAAGCTCAACCACCGTCGCGGAACCCACACGACCGACGGCAACGAAAAAGTGGTTGCATTGATAGGTCAGGGCACCGACGATCGCCGCCACGCATAGCCAACGCATCAATGGGACAGCCGCGTCCCATTGGTTGCCGAACATGATCCGTATCATCGGAAACGCCATCAGCGCGGAGAACGCGAAGAACGGCCAGGAGACACCCGTCAGGTAGACAACGGCGCGGAGGAAAAGCTTGGGTGCCGTGCCCTGCTCGCGGTGTTCGGCTGCAAATGCCGGGAATGCCACGGCGCCAATGGCATCGACAAATCTCTCCCGGAAAATGTTGACAGCACCATAACCACGTGAATAAAAACCTGCATCCGCCAGCCCCAACATCTTGCCGATGACTACGTTGGCCGACTGCTCACCAAGCTGCGCCGCAATATCCGAAGTCGTCATCTTGGCCCCGAACGGCAAAATGTTCTGCCAGCCCGCGAGCCCAAGCCCGCGAACGCGATACTGACTGCCCCAGATGGCGCACCCGGCCACCATCACGAACATCTGCGCCAACCCGGCCCACGCCATGCTCATGTAGCTGAAGCCGGCGTACGCGAGTGCAATCGTCAAGACACTGCCAACGATGCTCGATCCGGTATTTATCTTGTACAGCGTTCCGAATTCCATGTTGCGCTTCATGAGCGCCATGGCTGTCACGCCGAAAGGGACCAGGATGAAGGAACCGCTTTGCACACGCATGACACTGCCTACCCCGGCGTCGGCAAAGAATCCGCCCACAAGCCAACTTGCAAAGAACAGGATCAATGCGAGCGCCCACGCAAACAGGAGATTGATCGTGAACGAGGTGCGAATCGCCTGGTCGGTAAGGTTTTTCTCCTGAACGAGATAGTCACTGATACCGAAGGTGCGAAGCATGTTCGCCAAGGTTGCGAGACCAGCCGCAACCGAAAAAACGCCGATTTCCTTCGGTGTAAGCAAGCGGCTGACGATGACCACCGAAGCAAAAATGAACACGAAGCTCGTGTATCTCTGTGCAAACGAGAACGCGAGCGACCTTCGGATGCTTAATTTTGTGGTCGACATTTCGAATGCAGTGCGGTCAGTGAAATGACAGGAAGCGTTGTACGAGCGTTGCGCAGGAGCCGGCTTCCGCCACTCGCCCAACTAAACAGGAGATAGGCCGCCTTTCATGGGTGGCGCTATGCAGGCATTCAGCGTGAATCCTCTACCCCGTCTGCACCCGGGCCTGCCGTGACCTGATCAAGCAGGTTCGCCAGCGTAGCTGCGCCGAATGCGCGCGAATAACGTGCCGCCGTGGCCTGCGCAACTACGGGTGCGTGACCGGAACGTATGGCCCGAAGGAACGCCGCCAGCGCTTCGGCGATTGCGGAGACATCGTCCATGGGTGCCAGAATTGCTCCACCCGTTTCACGCAGTAGCGCGGCGGTGTCACCATGCTCCCCAACCAGTGCAAAGATCGGGTGTCCGATACGCAAGTACTCGTAGAGCTTGGCGGGAATTTGATGGTCGAATTTCGAACCTTGGAACAACAACAATGCATCCGCCGCCCCCTGTTCGATGAGGGCGTCCCGGTTCGGAATGGGGGGTGCGAACTTGACGATGTCACCAAGGCCAAGGTGCTGCGCCTGTGTTTCGTACTGCTGCCCAGCACCACTGGCGCGCAAGACGATGCGGAGATCATCGGCGCGCAGGGCGCCGCTGGCCTTGAGGCGAGCGAGCGCGGTGAAGAAGGGGAGCGGGTTGCGCCCTTCCGGATACAACATGCCGCTGTGTATCAGAGTCAGCGCGCGTCGTTCATCAGACCGCGGCTGGGTTGCCGCAGGAAGATCCACGAACGCAGCTTCGTCGTAGCCATTGGGGATCACCGCCAGGCGTTGCTCTCGTGCTGCAGCCGGGAAGCGCGCAGCATAGGCCTTCATCGCGCCGGGGGTGGTGAGCACGATGCGGTTTGCACGAGCCAATACGCGTTGCTCCCAACGCTTCTGAGCAGCAACGGAATACGGGTTCCCCGCCTCAACCGAGCTGGTGACTGGATCGCGGAAATCCGCGATCCAGGGCAAGCGGGCAAGATGGCTCAGGGTATGGGCTATGCAGTGCGCGGTCATGATCGGATAGGTGGACCAGACCGCGTCGATTCGATAACGGCGAATCAGTTGCAAGCCGCTCATGACCCCCAGCGGCCACCACGAAGCCCACCGGTCCGGTTGCGCCATGAAGGCCGGGTACTTGCCGCGCACGCCCAATTGGCGCCGAAGGTCGAGCGAAGGCGCGCGATGGACGTGACAACCCTCTGGAATGAGGCCGTTGTTGGCCGAATCCGCCTGCGGAAATGCCGCCGCATTGGTCGACAGCACCACCGGCTCCCAGCCGAAGCCCGGCAAATGCCGCGCAAAACCGAGCGTGCGCAGGTGGCCGCTACCCATCGCAGCAGGCGGAAAGTGAAATGCTACAAGCAGGACCTTCTTCACGCCCCGGTCCGCGTTTGGTATGGCGCGACCGCACTCCGTGTTCCGGCACCATGGAGGCGGAGCGGCTGGGTCACGGACGGCTGGGTCTCGGCGTCACGCACGCGGAACTCAAGCAAGGCACACAATGCCATCAACTGGTATGTCAGATCAAAGTACGTCATGGGCAAAAACGCCCCGGACACCATGAAAGCCACCAACGAAACTTGCAGCATGGAAGCGAGATCGAAGGCCCATCGTTGTTCGGATGAATCCCGCGTCCTCTTGCGGACCAAACGACAGCTCCGATAACTTGTCACCAGCAATGCCGCGAACAGGAACAACCCCGGAAACCCCTGTTCACCCAGCACCCGGAAGTAGATGCTGTGGATCGCGCGAGGGTTCGCACCGGCCGGACCGTATGCCTGCCACATCGCGTTGCTTTGGTAGACGTTGAAACCACCTCCAACCAGCGGGCGGTGTAATGCAACATTGGTGGCGAACTCCCAGGATTGGATGCGGGTTTGTCCGGAATCGGTCTGTTTTGCTTCTTGCAAGGTACCCATGCGCTCCGTCCATTGCGGTGGCATGAAGTGATAGGCCGTTGCACCGATGATGACCAAGGCAACGCCGAGTGCGACGCGACGCCGACTCTTGAACAGTAGCGCCACGGACACGATGACAAGGCCGATCAAGCCGCCTCGCGAATACGTGCCGAGTACCGTGATGCCGGTGAGGACCATCGCCACGCCAAGCCCGACCCGGATCATCCGCCGCGCGGAGTGCAGCTGAAGGTATCGGATGAGCGGTAGTGCCATGCACAGCGCCATGGCAAAGGCATTGTTGTCCGAGATGAAGCTGTCAGGCGGTCCGAGCGCATGGAATGACCCGCCGTGGGCAAGCGTGAATATCCCGTCCTTGACACCGTAGATTCCCAACGAAACCACCACCACCCAAACCAGCCAGCGAATCCGTTCACGGGTGTTCGCCAGCATCAGCGTGACCGCCACCATCACCAGAACTTTCGCGAATTCCTCCAGCCGTTGCAGGGCGGAAACCTGCTCCACCGCGAACATGGTGGTGACCCCCGTCCAGATCAGAAATAGGAACAGGAGTACCGTGAACGAGGATCTTGGAATGCGCTTGCTTTCGTCGCTGAAAGCAAGACTGATCAAGGTCGTCACGGCAATGATCATCACCCACGGGAAACTGTATGCAAACCCGTAAGTCAGGCGGTGCGGATTCATGTAACCCAACCACGACCACACCAGCAAACCGATGTACGGACGCGCCAGAATGAACGGGACCGTCCCGAAAATGAACAGCGCGAGGACTATGTCGCGCATGGCGCTAGTGGCGCTCCAATTGCAGCATGAGCGCATCCATGAAGAACTTCGCTGCCCAGTTCGGATAGCGGTGCGTCATGTAGCCGCCACTACGCGGATGCGATCCCGGAATGCCACCCTGGACACCCGGATTCGATGACGAAAGACACTGTACCGACAGGTTGAACCGGTTGGCGCGTTCCGCCGGCGGCAACCACGAGCGATCGCCCATTTCGTGTGCGAGGCGTTGCCAGATGATTGCCATTTGCGCATTGCCGGTAACGCAACTCCAGCGGGCTGCCGGTTTCCAGCTGGCATCGAGGCGCCCGGGCAAGGCGCCATTTTCGCGCTGCGTTTGCGCGACGGCGCGTGCGATGCGCGCAGCAGCGTCGACAAACGCGCCGTTTGCGCAGATCAACCCAACTTCCAGCATGCCGCGAGTAGCGTAAGCGATGGTGTGGGTGAGCGGCTCGCTGTTGTCCTGCAAATCATTGTTTTCCAACCAGCCATTGGGGCGCATCTGGGTAAGCGCCCATGCGACATTGCGACACGCGGCATCCAGGTAACGCGGTTCGCCCAGTGAGCGGCCAGCCTCGGCAAGTCCAAAGGCGACACGCGTGTTGTAGGTATTGATGGCATGGCTCGCGAACGGCGAAGCAAACTTACGCCAGGCGCCATCGGGATCCTGCGCGGCGACCAGCCAGTCGGCCGCGCGCACCAGGGAATCACGGAAACGCACATCGCCCGTGCGCTGCCACGCAGCCAGCCAACCGAACAACACTTGACCCGTATTGAAAATGGTGGGCGCTATATGGGTGGCATCCATGGTGCCTGCGCGCACCCCTCCGCCGGGCAACTGGATTTCGGATTCCCAGGCGGCCATGCGGATCGCGCGCTCACGATACTCACTTCGTCCGGACAAATCCGCGTGTCGGAGCAGTGTGGGAATGATGTAACCGGTCGTCTCGGGGTATGCGCCCGCCCACTGGCGCTTGCGCGTGTCGTAGTACGCGCTGACGCCAGCTGAACCCGTGGCATCCTGCGCGCGCGCCAGCCATTCGGCGGCCGCATCGAGTGCGCGCTCCGGATCGGCGTTTCGCCGGCTGGATGGACGCATGAAAAATTTCACCAGAGCGTTCATGTCCTGACCCCGACCCCCTGCGTCTTGGGCGTCAACCGCGCGACAGGTTTGCGTAGCGCATGCGTGACCCGTTGCCACGCCTGAGCCAGATACGGCGCGGGATCCGAAGCGCGCCACAACGCATCGGCCACGCCGGCTACCTCGCCGAAACCATCACGTGGATCCTGATGCTGCAGTGCCGCCGATTGTTCGTCTTCGGTTCGTACACGCCAGCCCCATCGACGGGACGACTGTGCCTGCACAACTGACGTTTCACTCGTTTCCGCGCAATATGCGGCGCAGGGCAGGTTGACGCCATTCAACGTGGCTATTTCAGCCTGGTAATCGGTGCGCCCGATGGTCGGCTCCACCATGCGGAACTTTCCCGTGCGCGCGTCACGCTTGTATTCCATCGCAGCCATGCCGATGGCTCCGACATCGCGAAAGAATCGCGTGGTCAGGGCGGACAACTCGGCATGTGCTTCGGGTGCCGGAGTGCAACTTGCAGTTCCACCGACCTGGGGCGGCCACGAGCGCACCTTGCGACCCGTGAACGACGCCGTGACACGACCCTGTCCATCGAGGTACTGCAAGCAGAAATAAATATTGGAGTCGGGACCTTCGGTCCATTCCTGCACGACGATGTCCGCGAGCACGGGCAACATGCAGCGCACAAGTTCGGCGGCCTCCCGCGCGTTGTCGACGCGATACGCCTTCTTGAACTGCCGCGAGTATTCTGCGTGACGGGCCCCTGGCTTGATGACTACCGGGTAATGCAGGTTGCCGATGTCATGCAGGTCGGAAACGCAACGGATGTTCTTCAGCGGCGGAATGGGGCAGACATGCTGCTCGGCGAGGCGCTGAAAGCCGTGTTTGTGCTGCAGCGCCTCCAGGATGTCCGGAGGCGGCAGACTGAACCTGTACCGTGGCGACAACCGGTCGCGCTCCCGCGAAACCAACCTGACGCTTTCCTCCTGCGTAAGCAGCAACACCGGCCGGACTTCCGCAAACCGGTTGATTGCTACTCGCAGCAGTTCATCGATCAACGCATCGCCATGCAGCGAAGCGATCCGCACCGGATGCACCTTGCGCGTGTACATTCCCGGGCGATGTACATCGGCATCCAGCAACCACGTCGGCACACCGGCACGTATGAGGCTACGCGCGACCCCGAGGCCGTTGATGCCGGCGCCGACCACGACCGCTGGTGTGTCAGGTGCCATTGCGCGTTCCTGCCGTTCGCCTGGCGTGTCCACGTGCTCGATCATAGACATCACGATAGCGCGCCACGCTGTCCTTCCAGGTGCGCTCGCGTTCGACGTATGTGCGCCCGTTGGCGATCACTTCGTCCCAGCCTTCGGGATGCTGCAGAAGTCCGGTCAGGCAGCGCGCCAGCTCTCCCGGAGAGCCCGCGGGAAACAGATGGCCGTTGTACCCCTCACGGATCAGTTCGCGGTGGCCGCCCACATCCGACGCGGCGACCAGCTTGCCCATCGCCATCGCCTCGAGTGGTTTCAAGGGCGTGACAAGCTCGGTCAGGCGACGCGAAATCCGTGGATACACCATGATGTCCATCACGCTGTAGTAGCGGCCTATGTCTTCGTGTGGCACGCGACCCACAAACTGCACATGGCCCTCAAGGCCCAGTGATGCCGCCAGTCCCCGCAACGCATCCGCCTGTGGTCCACCGCCCAACAACAGGAGCCGCGCCTGTGGAACTTCGCGTAGTACTGCCGGCATTGCCCGCAACAACAGGTCCAGCCCCTCGTACGCATAGAACGAGCCGGCGAATCCGAGCGTCGCGCCGGGCGCCAGCTTGTAGCGCGCGATCAGGCTGGTGTCGGGCGGGGCCTTGAAGGGGAACTGGCCGACATCGACGGCATTGGGGATGACGGTGATTTTGTCAGCGGGAATGCCACGCTCCAACATATCGCGACGCAAGCCCTCGCAAATCGTCGTCACGGCATCGGCTTGTCGCAAGGCACGCGTCTCGAGCAGACGGGTAAGGCGGTAGCGCGGTCCCCACTCACGCGCGGTACCAAGGTCGGCGGCGGCGTCTTCCCAAAATGCACGCACCTCGTACACGACGGGGATGTGTCGTGTACTGCCCACGGAAAGCGCGGGCATTGCGTTCAATACCGGTGAATGGGCGTGGATAAGATCGGGTCGCACCTGCGTTGCGACATCCAGTAGCCTGCGCTTGGTCGCTCCCATCAGCGCGCGTTGACGGACGACCGGGAGGCGTGACGCAAGGCCGGTCTTCGGCGCAGTACGGAAAAAATGCCATTCACCCACCCGTTCTTCGGGCGGCAATGCACCGCCCTGTTTGGGACTGGTCAACTGGAAGGTTTCCCAACCCAATGCGCGTTGCTGCGCAAGGATGGAGAGCGTGCGGAAGGTGTAGCCGCTGTGCAATGGCAAGGAATGATCCAGCACGTGCAGTACGCGCAGGGGAGTTGTTTCCGGTGAAGATGCCTTCACGCGCCGCATTTCATGCGCCACAGCGATCATGGTGCGGCCTCCTGTGCAGTAACGTGGCCGCGTGTTGCAAGCACCTTGCCGTACAACCTGCACTGCGCGTTGACCACGGGCGTCCAGCCGAACCCTTCCGCGAAACGCCGCGTCGCGCTTCGATCCACACCCCGTGCCGCCAAGCGTTGCCACGCGGCAGCCATCGCGTCCGCCGTGCGGCGCTCCGCCACTTCGCCTGCTTCCGGGGCATGCACAAGCTCTTCGACGCCCGCGAACGGCGCGGCAACCACGGGCGTGCCACAGGCGATCGATTCAAGTACGACATTGGGCATTCCTTCGCGGCTGGATGCAAGAAACAGTGCATCGGCCGCGCTGTAGTAAGCAGGCAGATCGTCGTGCGGCACTGCCCCGATGAACCGCACGCGGTCAGCCACGCCGAGTCGCTGCGCAAGCCCGTGCAGCGCGCGTTCCTCGGGTCCATCACCCGCCACCACTAACGTGGCATTCTCGCAGCGTGCCAGTGCCTCGACGACGAAATGGACGCCCTTGCGCTCGATCAGGTGACCAACTGCCAGCCACACCGTCCCGTCCAGGCCGTGCTTCTCCCGCACGGCATAACCATCGACGGGCCTGAATCGTTGCAGGTCGACCCCATTGCGAAGAACGTGAATCTTGTCTCCCGCAGCACCAAGCTCGATCAAATGCGTACGGAGAGCTGCGGAAACCGTAATAACCGCACTCATCCTGGCAACTGCTTCGAGGATTCGCCGCCGTGGTCCGACGCTGAGCGGAATCAAGGTGACGTCGTTGCCGCGCGCGGTCGCCACAACCGGCAACCCAAGAAGTTGTCCGAGCCGCGCCGCGACCACTCCGTCCGGATAAAGGTAATGCGCATCGATGAGGTCGAACGCACCGGTGGCGAACAGTTGGCGCACGACGGGCAGCACAGCGCGGTGCATCAATGCTGCCGCGGCGTTCATGCCGACTTTTGGAATCACCGGATAGCGCGGATGCAGGATCTGGATGCCGTGGCGCTCCTCTCGCGCGGGCACTCGCGCGAACGCTGCGTACGCACCGAAGCGGCGACTTCGGAACGGGAACCACGGAACAGGTGCGACGACGGTGGCAGAAACCCTGCCGGTTTCGATCAATTTCCGTAGCCGTTCTTCCACGAAGATGCCGTGGCGCGGTTGTTCCGAATTCGGATAAAGGCTCGTGAAGACCAGCAGGCGTATGGGGCGCTCCGGCTCCGAACCGATAGCCACACCACTGCTAGAACAATCCCTGGCCGTCGCCGTGGACTTGGCGGCAACTATCGAGTCTCGGACACGATCCGCGATACGAACGGCGGAAGTGATCGTGTTCGTCATGTGGTCGCCTCGGGTAATAGTGTCGACGACGCCATCGACGCATGATCCGTCGCAGCAACGGTCGAATCGTGCGGGTGTCGGAGGAACGCATCGAGCATCAGGAGCTTCCACAGCGTCGCGCTGTGGTCGCTGCGTCCACTGAGGTGCTGCGTCACCAATTGGTCGAGTGCGGCGGGAGCAAACCAGCCGCTGTCCGCAAGCGCGCTGGCACGCATCGCCGCCTGCAGGGATTCGCGCAGTGGGCCACGGAACCACGCGGCAAGCGGAACGCTGAAGCCCATCTTGGTCCGGTACAGCACGTCGCGTGGCAGATCGGGTTCCAGCGCCTTCTTGAATACGTACTTGCCTTCGCCGTGGTTGAGCTTGAGGCGCGGCGGCAGGCTGGACGCCCATTCGACCAGCTTGTGATCGAGCACCGGAACGCGCACCTCGAGGCTGTGCGCCATGCTGACACGATCGACCTTGGTCAGGATGTCGCCGGGAAGCCAGGTCTTGAAATCGAGGTATTGCGCCAGCAGCAGCGGATGCTCGGTCGGCGCGTTCGCGGCATGGCCGCGGAATACGTCCAACGCCGAATAACCCTGCAGTTCGCGTTTGAATGCCGGGCTGTAGAGATCCACGCGCAGCGCCGCCGGTGTCGTGCTGACGCTGTGGTAATACGCCGCAACATCATCGCGGGCAAGGGCCTGAAACGTGGTCTTGGCTCGCAGCGGGCGCGGAGCCCAGTCGGCCTTGGGATAGAGGCTGCCGAGCAAGCCGAATACCGGCGCTCGTACGGCCATGGGCAGTCCTGCGCGCAGGCCGCTTTCCCACGCGTGCAACCGGTAACGCCGATAGCCGGCGAAATTTTCGTCGCCGCCGTCGCCGGAAAGCGCGACGGTGACACGCCGCCGTGCCAGTTCACATACGCGGTATGTCGGCAACGCGGAACTGTCCGCGAAGGGTTCGTCGTAGATTCCCGCCAGGGTGTCGATCAGATCATGGTCGTCGGAATCGACGCGCTCCTCGAAGTGCATCGTGCCAAGGTGCCCGGCCACGTGGCGCGCATACGCGGTTTCATCGAAAGCTGCCTTGTCAAAGCCGATGGCACAGGTGTTGACCTTCCCGTGTGTGACCCGGCACATGCTGGCGACCACTGCACTCGAATCGACGCCGCCGGAAAGGAACGCGCCCAACGGCACGTCCGCGACCATCTGGCTGGAAACGGATTCGTCGAGCAAGCCACGCAGCCGCGTGATGGCGTCATCGAGCCCGATGTCCTCATCGACGGCGAACGGAACATCCCAGTACTGCTTTGCAACCGGCGCGGATTCCCCCGCGCGCCAGCTCAGCCAATGGCCCGGTGGCAACTTGAAAACGCCGCGATAGATGCATTTGGGATCGGGCACGTAGCCGAGCGCCATGCAATCCTCGAGCGCCTGCGGATCGACGTCGCGCGGGACACCGGGATGCGCCAGCAGGCCCTTGAGTTCGGACGCGAACACGAGATCGCCGCGGGTGGTGAACCCGTAATACAGCGGCTTGACGCCGAGGTGGTCGCGCGCGAGGAAAACGCGGTGTTGGCGCATGTCCCAGATCGCGAATGCGAACATGCCGCGCAATCGCGCAAGGCAAGCCTCACCCCAGTGCTGCCAGGCGCGCAGCAGCACTTCGGTGTCGCTGTGGCTGGCAAATGTGAAGCCGGCCGCTTCCAACTCCGCCTTGAGCAGCATGAAGTTGTACAACTCGCCGTTGTAGACGAGCGCGAGTCCCGCCGCCTCGTCCACCATCGGTTGCTGGCCGTGGCTGAGGTCGATGATGGAAAGCCGGCGATGGCCGAGGCCAACGCCTTCCCCGAGATACAGGCCCGCTTCGTCGGGTCCACGGTGATGCAGGGCGTCGCGCATCGCGACGAGGATGTTCTGGTTGATCCCATCGCCCTGGCGCGACGTCACGATGCCCGCTATCCCGCACATCGTCAACGCTCCGCCCGGCCGGCCAGTTCGACGGGCGCATTTGCCACGCGCACGCGCGACGGATGTCCGGCCAGCAAACTGTCATACAGCGCTGAATAGGCCGACAGCATCATCGGAAGACTGAAGTGTTTTTCGACGCGCTCGCGACCCGCGCGCCCGTGCTGCAGGCGCAGGGACTCGTCAACGACATACCTGCGCAGCGCACCGGCGAGTGCGGCCGGATCCGAGGGTGCAACCAACGTGCCGGTGACGCCATCGACAACGACTTCGCCCACACCACCGACGCGCGTCGCGACGACGGGCAGGCCCGCCGCCATGCCTTCCAGCACCGTCAACGGGACGCCTTCGGCCATCGATGACAGCACGAACACCTCGCTCCCGGCCAGAATTTCCGGCACGTCGTGGCGGTTGCCCAACAGCGCAACCCGATCGCCGAGTTGCTGGCGCACGATTTCCGCTTCGATCCGTGGGCGTTCGATGCCTTCGCCCACGATGGCCAGCCGCAACCGTGCCGCGACTGCGGGGTTGGCATCGCGCAACATCCTGAAAGCGGTGAGTAATCCAGCCTGGTCCTTCACGGCATCCAACCGCGCCACGTTGACGATCAGCAACGTGTCGGGTGGCGCGAACACGCCGAGCGCAGAACGCGGCTGGCCGGGCCGCGCGACGTTTATGTAGCGGTCCGTATCGATGCCGTTGCGGATGCACGCGACTTTCGCCGGCGCAATGCCGATATCTTCGCGGAGCCATCTCTCCAGGTCACCTGACACCGCGACGAAACGCGCGATGAAGGGTTGCAGCCAACGCCGCATGAGCCGGTACTTGCGATTGCTGCCATCCGGGTCGTCGATATTCCGCCCATGTTCGGCATGGACCACTTGCCTTGTTCCAGCCAACCATGCGACCGGCGCGACATCCAGCGTGCCCAGGTTGTAGGTCTGCACCAGGTCGGGCTTCAACCGCCGCAACGTTGTCCACAACCGGAAGTAGCAGCCCCAATCCTTGCCGGGCCGCCTGTCGAGCGACACGCAGGGAACGTCCGAATCCGCGATCCGGCCGCGCATGGCGCCGAATCCTGCCAGGCACACCACCGCGTGGCGATATCTGTCGCGCGTGCCGTTGATGACCGACACGGCAATCTGCTCCATGCCTCCCGTCTCGAAGCGATGCAGGACGTGCACGATCAGCGGTTTTGCACTCACGGCGCATCTCCCTGCGCGCCGGGCGAGGGCAATGTTCTGGCGAACGCCTCCAGCGCTTCGCGTGCTTTCGCGGGATCGCCGTGGCTGACCGGCAACGACAAGGCCCACACCGAGGATCGCGGCGAGCGTCCGCGCAGCACGTCCCATGCCTGGCTCAACTTGACCCGCACGGGTGACGTGGTGCAACGCGCGCCCACGCAATACCAGTACCAGACGAGGCGCGGCCCATCGGCACTCGTCAGGCGCAACTCGCGCACCGTCAGCGCGGAGCCACTTGCAAGCTCGGCGCGCCGCGTGGCGCTCGCCAGGATCTGTGCCTTGCCGGGGTCGTACACGTTGTTGCCGTAGGTAATGAGGTTGTGTCCGCGCCGCGGTTTG
>DATEKI010000012.1:0-2170 GCA_035277545.1 Rhodanobacteraceae bacterium
GCCGCGGAGATGCCCACGCCCGGGTTGCGCGCGTATCCGTTCGACCCGGCCAACGGTCTCGACGTCACCGAAGTCGCGATGCTGGCCGTCGCCAACGATCCGCAGCTGAAAGTTGCACGCGACAAGGCCGGCGTGGCACGCGCGCAGGCGTATGCCGCGGGGCTGCTGCCCGATCCACAGTTGAATTACGAGCACGACCGCTCGGCGGCCAACAGCCCGCCCGGGACCACCAACGCCTACACGGCCGGACTGACGTTCGATCTCGGCAACCTGATCACGCGCTCTGCGCGGGTGAAGTCGGCGCGTGCCGGCGCGCGCGAAGTGGATCTCAACCTTTTGTGGAGCGAGTGGCAGACCATCGCCCAGGCGCGTTCCTTGTTCGACCGCGTGTATTTCCTGCGCGAACGCGTCGAACGGCTGGAACGGGAACGCGTGGCGCTGGCGCCGCTGCAGGCGGCGATCAGGCGTGCGCTGCATTCCGGCGACCTCACCTACGAAGTCGCGGGCGCGGGGTTGAGCGCTGCGGCCGATGCCGCCAACCAGCTTGGCGACGCGCAACGGCAACTGCACCAGGCGGAACACGACCTGCATGGCCTGCTCGGCCTCGATGCTTCCGTCCCGCTGCATCTGACCGGCGCGCCCTTCACGGTCGATCCGGACAGGGAAGAAGTGCAACGCGCGCTCGACGACATGACCAGGCGCCGTCCCGACCTGCTGGCGCTCGCGTCCGGCTATCGTGCGCAGGACGAAAAACTTCGCGCGGCCATCCTGGCGCAGTTTCCTGCAATCACCGTGGGCTTCGTGAAAGCGCGCGACAACGGCAACATCTCCAGCAACGGCCTGTCCGTTTCATTGTCGCTGCCACTGTTCGACGGCAACCGCGGCAACATCGCGATCGAGCGCGCGACGCGCCAGCAAATGCACGACGAATACTCCGCGCGACTCTTGAATGACCGCAACGACGTGCAACAGTTGCTGCAGGATCTGCAAAGCGACCGTACGCTGCACGCGACGCTTGCCGGACACGCCGCGCAACTGGCGCAGGCGCGCGACGCCGCCGAAACCAACTACGCCGCCGGCCGCCTCGACTGGCCCACTTACCTCGCGATCCGCGCCAACTCGCTGGCCGCCGATTCGGCGTTGCTGACGCTGGAGCAGGACACCCATGCAACCGCGATCGCGCTGGATGCGCTGGTCGGCAACTGGCCGGATGCGGCGGCCACCCACACCGGGAAATCGTCATGAACACCTCCTCGCGTGGTTGCATCGCGTTCGCCCTGTTCGCGCTTGCCGCCTGTTCCGGTTCCGGCGGCAAGACCGGC
This sequence comes from Rhodanobacteraceae bacterium, assembly GCA_035277545.1. Classification (GTDB taxonomy): domain Bacteria; phylum Pseudomonadota; class Gammaproteobacteria; order Xanthomonadales; family Rhodanobacteraceae; genus 66-474. The sequence continues at coordinate 1,323 of DATEKI010000012.1, forward strand.
GATACGCAACCTGCCGTCGACGTCAGCACCGCGATGCCGGTGCGCCGGACATTCCATGCGCAGGTTGCCGCGTTCGGGCAGCTCGCCGCGGACAGCCGCAACGCCTTGTCGCTCAGCCTGCCGCAGGCGGGCGAAGTCACGGCCACCGAAGCGCTGGCCGGACAGCGCGTGAAGCGCGGCGAGCCGCTGCTGAAGCTCGCCACCGATCCCGCCACGCGCAGCGCCTACCTGCAGGCGCAAAGCGCATTGACCGTCGCGCGTGACGACCTCGCGCGAACCATACGCCTGCGGGCGGAAAAACTGGCCACCAACGCGCAGCTCGACGCCGCGCGCAAGGCACTCGCGGATGCGCAGGCAGCGCTGGATGCACAGGCGAAGCTGGGTGGCGAACAAGCGGTCGAGACGCTCGCCGCGCCCGCCGACGGCGTGGTCACCGCCGTGAACGTGCAACGCGGGCAGCGCGTGGCTGCCGGCACCACGTTGCTGCAGTTCACGCCGGATGCCGCGCTCGCGGCACAACTCGGCATCGATCCCGGCTCGGCAGCCGAAGTGCAAACCGGCATGCCGGTGACGCTGAAAGCCGTGTACGCGGCGCACGGCGTGCCATCGCTGCGTGCCACGGTGGCGATGATCGGCGATTCGGTGAATCCGCAAACGCACCTGATCGATGTCGTCGCCACGCTCGACGCGAAGACTCCAATGCCCGCCGGCACCGCGCTGTCGGCCAGCATCGCGACCACGCCTGTCACGGCATGGGCGGTGCCGCGCGATGCGTTGCAGAATGACGAGCAAGGCGACTTCATCCTGCAGATCGAAGACGGCAAGGCCAAACGGGTGGACGTGAAGGT
>DATEKI010000013.1:0-30415 GCA_035277545.1 Rhodanobacteraceae bacterium
CGCACGTACAGCGAGGCAACGGCGAACAACGCGCTCAGCCCGAAGCCGAACAGCGTGAAGGTGACGATCAGCCGGAAGCGGAGCTTACGCCGGGACTGCATCCGGATCGACCATGCGGTAGCCGATGCCGTGACGGGTGTGGATCAACGGCTTGTCGAAGGGCTTGTCGATGGCCGCGCGCAAGCCGTGGATGTGCACGCGCAACGAATCCGAATCGGGCAGCTCTTCGCCCCACACCTTCTGTTCGAGGTCCTGGCGCGTGACCACGGAAGGGCTGGCTTCCATCAGCGCCTGCAGCAATTTGAGTCCGATCGGATTCAACTGGATCGATTCGCCGGCGCGCGTCACCACCAGCGTGTCGAGGTTGTAGGTGAGGTCGGCGATCTTGAGCACGCGGCTCTTCGGACCCTTGCCGCGGCGCGCCAGCACTTCCAGACGCGCCGCCAATTCCTGCAGCGCGAACGGCTTGGTCATGTAGTCGTCGGCGCCGGATTCGAAACCGGTGAGTTTCTGTTCCAACGCATCGCGCGCGGTCAGCATCAACACTGGCGTGTGCTTGTGCGCCTCGCCGCGCAATTTCTTGCACACCATGATGCCGTCCATCCCCGGCAGGGTCAGGTCCAGCACGATCACGTCGAAGTCGTTGACCACGGCCAGGTGCAGGCCCGTGACGCCATCGCCCGCGAAATCGACCACGTGGCCGCGGTCCTCAAGGTAATCACCGATGTTGGTGGCGATGTCGTTGTTGTCCTCGATCACCAGCACGCGCATGGCATATCCCGGCTAACGCGCATTCGTGCGCCATTGCGCAAGCTTAGCGAGAAACGTGAAATCGCGCTGTGGCTGTCGCCCGCGCGTTCAGCCATTCGGCCGCGATACCCGCACTTCGGTATCGGCGTCGATCACGTGGCGGCAAATGTGGGTGCCCGTGGTGACGAGGCATGCACCCGCGGCGACGGCATCGGCCGGCGCCCGCGCGCCAAGCTGGAACGTGAAGGCTTGCTGATAACGGCGGCCGGGTTCCGCCGGAGGTGCGAACCGCCAGCTCGCCAAGGCCTGCAATGCGGGCGCATCGAATTGGCCCGCATTCCTTCCCACGACTTCGAGATCACGCGGCACGCCTGCGGCATCCAGCGAGAATTCGACCACGACCTTCCCCTGTACGCCATTCAACAGGGCTTCGGGCGGATAAATCGGCGGCACCGCGTGCAACACCCGTGGCGCACCGGGCAGCTGTTTCGTTGCGGGCGACGCCACAACGGGTGCGACCGGAGCAAGCCGGAATGGGAGTGCCACGTTCCCAAAGTCAAAGACGGGCGCATCGACGGGTGCGATTCGAACTGGGGCGCCGGACGGCGCCGCTTTTTCGACCGGCGCGGTCACGGCGGCGTACCGCACGGGCGACAGTGACGGTTTGGCCAGCGCGCCGTCCACCGGGAACAGTACGGGGCGATGCAAGGAATGGATCACCGCACGCAACGTCGACGCATTGGTTGCGGCCAGCAGCGCGGCCGTGCGCTGCTGCCACGCAGAATCGCGCCACCACATCCCGCCCGCGCCCGCGAGTACGAGGGCGGTCAACATCAACACGGCGTGGCTCCGCAAATGCCGCTGCGCATGCGCCGGTGCAGCGCCGACGATGAACCACGCACGCTCCGCAAGCACGCCACCGCTGGCGGCCAGCGCCAATTCGACGTGTCCCGCCCGGAATTCCTCCAGGTTGGCCAGCGCCGCCACGAAATCCCGGCGCTCGCCGCCCGTCACACGCAACGCAAGCCTGTCGCAGCACAGCTCGCGTTCGTTGCGCGCCTCACGTGAAATCCAGTGCACGACGGGGTGATAGAAAAACAGCGTTTCCAGCACCACCTGGAACAGATTGGCGATGTGATCGAGACGCTTCAGGTGCGCCAGTTCGTGCGCCAGCACCAGGTCGATCTGCGTCGGCGGCATGCGCGCCAGCACGGCCAGCGGCAGCACTACCGCAGGTTTTACCCAGCCGACCAGCGTCGGTGTCGCCACCCGCACGCTCGCCAACACTGGCACCATCCGGCGCAAACCGAGCCGATCCGCGAATTGCCGCGCACGCGATTGCCATTCGGGCAATTGCTCCGCCGCGGCCAGCATCCTGCGCAATCCACGCCACTGCCGATACACGCGTGCGCCGAGCACTCCGGCACCCGCCGACCACGCCAGCACCAGCCAGGGCAGCATGGCACCGAGCAGCAACCTCCAGGACGGGGCCGCCAGCGCGGATCTCGAAACAGCGCCGACGGTCGTAGCCGCAGCCATCGCCGCGCCCGCTTGCTCCGGCGCCGCGTTGAGGGAAAGTTCGAGCACGCCGGTCGCAATGGGGCATGCCGCCATGGCTATCAGCGCCAACATGGCCGCCAGATAACGCGGATTGCCGCGAGGCAACATCCCTCGCACCAAGGCGTAAGCCACGCCAATGACCGCTGCCTGCCAAACGAAATGCAGGAGGCACCAACCCAGCGCAGACACCGCGGCCGAAAGCGTTGCCAGCACGTTCATTTGCCGGCCTCCTTGTCGAGGCGGTTCAACAACGCGCGGATTTCCTGCAATTCCTCGTGGCTGGCCTTGTGGTCACCCAGCGCCTGCAGCACCAGGCGCGAGGGGGAACCGTCGAACACGCGCTGCAGCATGTCGGACAGGAACTTCTTCTGGGTACGTTCCTTGCTCACCACTGCGCGGTAAACGTGCGCGCGCTGCGACTCGTCACGTTCTACCAGCCCCTTGTCGTGCATGATCTGCAGCATCTTCAGGGCGGTCGTGTAACCCGTGCGGTCGCGCTGGTGCAGCACCTCGTGCACGTCGCGAACCGTGCAAGCACCGTGATCCCACAGCACCTGCAGGATTTCCAGCTCCGCTTCCGTCGGTCTACCCTGTGGTCGCTCACGAGTCGTCATCACATCCAACTCCGTCAGTAGCCCGCCCAATCGCAACGAATCCACGCCATGGATACAGGCAGCGCGGTTCGCCTTGAAGACGGTGTTCGGCTTCTGCGTTCAACAGGCTATCGAGCTACCGCAAGCTTTCCGCTGCATCGTGGCCTCGCGCCTACGCAAAAATTCCTGTGCGTCTCCGCGCTCCGCCTGGATCTGGGTGTAAGTCTTGCATGTCTTGACGGGAAGATGGGAGCCCACGGGCAACTCGCTCTGGCAAATCAGCCGATCGCCATCCTTCCGCGTAAGAATCGCGTTGACGGTGCTCTGGTCGGCGAGCAGCCGCACCTTGGCGTTCTGGTCCATCTTGTCCACGCTGCCGAATTGATCGTACAGCTTGCCCATGTCGGCGAAACTGCCATCGATCGTGCCACGTTCATTGGCATCGATGTATTGCCAGCGGCCACCGGGCTGCATCTGTTGATGGATGGCCGCGACGATGGCCTCGAAGTTTTCCTTGCTGTCGGCCTTGACGACGGGCTTGCCGTTTTCTTCCGGGACGGACGCCACCGGCGCACCTGCGGGTTGCGTCGTGGGGGCGGGGGCCGCGGCCGGAGCCGTTGCCGGTGCCGAAGCCATTCCCTGACTGGATTCGGTGTTGCCCGTAGTGGCGCACCCTTGCAGAACCAGCGCACCGATCATGAGCGAGCAAAGCAACAGACTGGAAATTTTCACTTGGACTCCCCTGCAGCAATGATTGTGTCGAGTTGCCGTGCCGATTCGGCGCGGTCGGTACATCGTAGACACGACCATGTCCGCCTGTCAACGATTTATTTCGTACTATGTGCCTCGTGATTCCGGGCAGCGTCATGCACAGCCCCCAGCGCATGCTCCAAATGCCCGACCACCGCACCCGCCACATCCACGCCGGACACGGTCTCGATGCCCTCCAGCCCGGGCGAGGCGTTCACCTCCAGCACCAGCGGACCGCGGGCGGACCGCAGCAGGTCCACGCCGGCAATGCCGAGACCGAGCACTTTCGCCGCGCGCAACGCGATGTCCCGCTCGGCCGCCGACAAGCGGGCGCGGCTGCCGGTGCCGCCGCGGTGCAGGTTGGCGCGGAAGTCGCCTTCCACCGCCGCGCGCTGCATCGCCGCGACCACGCGATCGCCGATCACGAAGCAGCGTATGTCGCGGCCGTTGGCCTCGCGCACGAATTGCTGGACCAGGAAATTCGCGTACAGGCCCCGGAAGGCTTCGATGACGCTCTGCGACGCGGCGGCCTTCTCCGCCAGCACCACCCCACTGCCCTGCGCGCCTTCGTTGAGCTTGATCACGTGCGGTGCCGGGCCGAGCATGTTCAGGAGATCCGAAGTGTCGTCCGGGTTGTCACCGAACACCGTCACCGGCAGGTCGATGCCGTGGCTGGCAAGTATCTGAAGGCTGCGCAGCTTGTCCCGCGCGCGCAGCACCGCGTCCGAGCAGGTCGGGGTATACACGCCCATCATTTCGAACTGGCGCAGCACCGCGGTGCCGTAGAACGTCACCGAAGCACCGATGCGGGGGATCACCGCGTCGATGCCCTTCAGCGCGCGTCCACCGTAATGCACGACGAAGCCGTCATGCGCGATCCGCATGTAGCAACGCAGCGGATCGAGCACGCGCACGCGATGGCCGCGGGCGCGCGCTGCGGCAACCAGCCTTGCCGTCGAATACAGCCTGGCGTTGCGGGACAGGATCGCGATTTTCACTTGCGCGTACTCGACTGCCGGTTTTTCCGCCCCCCCGAGCCAGGGGGACGATTCGTCCGCGTGCGAAAGCATGCGAGCGAATGGTGGTTGTGGAAATACGGAAGGTCCGAACCGCGAAAGCGTCGCATGGCCCTTGAACTGCAATCTGCAACCCGGCTCCGGGACAAGCGGGTGAAGGGAATCGAACCCTCGTCAGTAGCTTGGGAAGCTACAGCTCTGCCATTGAGCTACACCCGCGCCGGGAGTGCGATGTTAGCGAGGCGCACGGCGGCCACGCAACGACCGCCGAACGCCGGCTAAACGCTTTCTTAGGCCGCGCTTAGGAGAATGGGTGCAGCAGGCGCGCATTCAGCGCCACTGGATTCAGATGAGCGCGTCGGACGAGGGGCGCCGCACCGACGCAATCCGCAAGCGCCCGGTTCCATCACGGGGGTTTCCCATGTCCCGCTTCCGTCTTTCGCGTCAGCTGCTGGTCGCCGTCGGCGTCTGCGCCTTGCTGCTTGGCGCGGCCACGGTCCAGGCCCAGCAATACGACGGCTCGCAACCCTACGATCAGTCGCAAGCCTACGACAGTTCCGATCAGGCACCCGGACGCGTGGCGCGACTCGCGTACCTGTCCGGCCAGGTGCAATTCGCGCCGGCCGGTGAAAGTGATTGGGGCTCGGTCGAAGTCAACCGCCCGATGGTGATCGGCGACCGCCTGCTGACGGGCGACGACGGCCGCGCGGTGCTGGAACTGGGCGATGCCTCGATCCGCATCGACAACGACAGCGCATTCGATTTCCTGAACCTCGCACAGGACAACGTGCAGATCGAGCTTTCGCAGGGCACCTTGAACCTGGCGGTGCGCCAGCTCGCGCAAGGCGGAAACTTCGAGGTGGATACGCCCACGGTTGCCTTCGTCGCCGCGCAACCCGGTGTTTACCGCATCGACGATGATCCGTCCGGCACCGGAAGCATGGTCACGGTGTTCCAGGGCTCGGGCACCGTATACGGCGAGAACGGCGTCAGCCGGCAAGTGGCGGCGGGCACGTCCTACCGCTTCAACGATTCGACGCTTGCCAATGTCGAGGCCAACGGCCTGCCGCAGGCTGACGATTTCGACCGCTTCTGCGAAGCGCGCGACGCGAATTACGACCGCTACGCGCAGCAGGAACAGCAATACGTCCCGTCCGACATGATCGGCGGCGACGATCTTGATCAGTACGGCCAATGGAACAACACGCCCGACTACGGCAACGTCTGGTACCCCAGCTCGGTCCCGGCAGGCTGGGCGCCTTATCGCTACGGCCACTGGGCATGGATCGATCCGTGGGGATGGACCTGGGTCGGCGACGAGCCATGGGGCTTTGCGCCCTTCCACTACGGCCGCTGGGTGTACGTACGCGACCGCTGGGGCTGGATGCCGGGGCCGGTCAACGTGCAACCGGTCTACGCGCCGGCACTGGTGGCCTTCATCGGAGGCTCGGGATTCTCGCTCTCGGTCAACATCGGCGGTGGCGGCCCGGTCGGCTGGTTCCCGTTGGGGCCACGCGATGTGTACACGCCGTGGTTCCCAGCGTCGCGGAACTACTTCACCAACGTCAACGTCACCAACATCCGCAACGTGTACGTCAACAAGACGGTGATCAACAACTTCTACGGTGATTACCGCGCAGGGCGGGCTCCGCCGCGCGGCGGCCATGACTACGCGTACCGCACGATGGCGGGCGCCGTGACGGCCGTGCCACGCAACGTCTTCGCCGGCGCACGTCCCGTGCGTCCCGCCGTGCTGAAGCTGGATCGAACGCAACTCGCACGGACCCAGGTCGCGCTGCGCCCGGGCGTCGATCCGGACCGCAGCAGCCTCGGCCTGCGCCATCCGACCGTGCGCCCGACGGCGCTCAAGGGCCGCGAGCCGTTCGCCCGCCCGGTGGTCGCACGTCACCAGCCGCCGCCGCGTCCCGTCGATTTTGCAGCGCGCCAGAAAGTCATCGCCAGCCAGCATGGCCAGCCGCTGACCACCGCGCAGGTGCAGAACTTGCGGAAGACGCAGCCTGCGCCGCGCGAGGATCGCGTCAAGCTGGTATCTGCCGCAGCAGGGGCGGCTGCCGGTGCCGCCGCGATCGGCGCCATGCACCGCGCGACACCGCCGCGTCCAGCGGAACCAGCGGCGCGCACCCAGCCCGCGCGTTCCGTCGCGGCACCGCGCGCGGGTGAACCGCCCGTCCGCCGCGCAGGCCCCGTCGAGCCGTTCAAGAACACGGTCCACCCGATCCCGGCACGCAACCAGCCGACGCGCCCCGGCGAATTGCCCTCCGCGCGCTTCGCGCATCCAGACCAACCCGCGACGCTGCCGCGCGCGCCGGTGATCCGGCCGGCCGGCGAACCGCAGCGGAATGCACCTGCTTCGGGCCAGCTGCCCGTGGTGCGGCCGGTCGAACGTGCGCCGCAGCAAGTCGACGATCGGGCCGCGCAGCAGCAGCGGCAAGCCCAGATGCAGGAGCAGCAGCGCGCCCGTGACCAGCAGATGCAGCAGCGGCAGGCCCGGATGCAGGAACAGCAGCGCGCCCGTGACCAGCAGATGCAGCAGCAGCGGCAGGCCCAGATGCAGGAACAGCAGCGCGCCCGCGACCAGCAGATGCAGCAGCAGCGGCAGGCCCAGATGCAGGAACAGCAGCGCGCCCGCGGCCAGCAGCTGCAGCAGCAGCGGCAGGCCCAGATGCAGGAACAGCAGCGCGCCCGCGACCAGCAGATGCAGCAGGAACGCCAGGCGCAAATGCAGGAGCAACAGCGTGCCATGCAGATGCAACAGCAACGCGAGATGCAGATGCAGCAGCGCGAGGTACAGCGTGCACCGCAACCACAGCGCGGCCAGCCCGCACCCCCACGCCGTGAGCCGCCACCAAGGAAACATCCGCCTGAAAGCAGCGGCAACCCGTTCCGCTGATTGGTCGGCTTGCACGCCCCGCGATCTGCGATCGCGGGGCGTTAAACTTCGCGAATGCATATCTTCCTCAATGGCCAGGCGCACGAATGCGCGGCGGCGATCACGGTTGCCGGCCTGCTGGCGGCAACCGGGCACGGCGAACGGCGCGTCGCCGTGGAAGTGAATCGTGAAATCGTGCCACGCAGCCGGCACGCACAACACAAGTTGCACGAGGGCGACCGCGTCGAAATCGTCCAGGCGATAGGGGGAGGGTGAGAAGCAGCGTTTACGCAATGCCAGTGGCATTGCGTGCTGCTTCGAACGCCCGAGGCAGGAGGCCGAGGGCCGGGTTGATTGGCGAGCGCCGGATGCGCGAGCCTGGCAACAGCGTCCGCTCGCGCAGCGAGCGCTAGCCGTGTGCACCCGACGCATGCGAACGCCCGAGGCAGGATGAGAAGCGGCGTTTGCGTGATGCCAGTGGCATCACGCGACGCTTCGACGAGGCGCGCCGGGAGCGCGCCCGAACGCCGAAGGCAGCCCGCAGGGTGAGCGCCATGGATGGTGCGAATAGCGATGCACAGGGACGTGCGGGCCGGCGCCAGGCACCATGGATGTTGCTCAAGCGAGCTGGAACGGCGTCCGCTCGCGTAGCGAGCGCGGTCTATTCCGCTCGGCAGGACTTCCTTTTTCAATAGCCTTTCGTTCAGGGCAATGGCAGGCACGTACTACAATCGCCTTTTGCTTTCCTGCACGCCTGCCATGAACGCCCTGCCGCAAACCGTTGCTCCCGGCATCCCCGATCCACTGGTGATCGCGGGCCGCACCTACCACTCGCGCCTGCTGACCGGCACCGGCAAGTACAGGGATCTCGACGAAACACGCCGCGCGACCGAGGCGGCGGGTTCGGAAATCATCACGTTCGCGGTGCGGCGCATGAACCTCGGGCAGACCCCGGGCGAGCCGAACCTGCTCGATGCCTTGCCGCCCGAACGCTACACGCTGCTGCCCAACACCGCCGGCTGCCACACCGCCGACGAATGCCTGCGCACCTGCCGTCTCGCGCGTGAACTGCTGGACGGCCACTCGCTGGTCAAGCTGGAAACGATCGGCGACCAGAAAACCCTGTTCCCGGACATCATCGAAACGCTCGCCGCCGCCGAAGTGCTGGTGAAGGACGGTTTCGACGTGATGGTCTACACCACCGACGATCCGCTGCTCGCACGGCGTTTCGAGGAAATGGGTTGCGCCGCGGTGATGCCGCTCGCGGCGCCCATCGGTTCGGGCCTCGGCATCCAGAACCGTTACACCATCATGGAAATCGTCGAGAACGCGAAGATTCCCGTGATCGTCGATGCCGGTGTCGGCACCGCATCCGACGCGGCGCTCGCGATGGAGCTCGGCTGCGACGGCGTGCTGATGAACACCGCGATCGCGCACGCCAAGGACCCGGTGCTGATGGCACACGCAATGAAATGCGCGATCGAAGCCGGACGCGCCGCGTTCCGCGCCGGGCGCATCCCGCGCAAACGCTACGCGTCGGCATCCAGTCCCGCCGACGGAATGATCGCTTGACCCCCGAGTCGCACGACGTCCATCGTCTCGAACATCCGCGCACCATCCGCAGCTTCGTGTTGCGGGAAGGCCGGATCACGCCGGCCCAGCAGCGCGCATTCGCGGAGCACTGGACGCGTTTCGGGATCGATTGCATTTCCTCCGAGGGCAGCAGCCAGCCGCGTGATCTCGATGCGCTGTTCGGTCGTACCGCGCCGCGCGTACTCGAAATCGGCTTCGGCAACGGCGAGGCGTTGGCGTGGGCGGCCGAACACGATCCGGCCCGCGATTACCTGGGCATCGAGGTGCATCGTCCCGGCGCCGGGCGCCTGATGAATGCCTTGGCCACGCGCGATGCGCGCAATGTGCGAATCTGGAACCACGACGCCGTCGAGGTGTTGCGCAACGAAATCGCGGAGGCCGCGCTCGACGAAGTACGGGTGTGGTTCCCGGATCCCTGGCCCAAGAAACGCCATCACAAGCGCAGGCTGATCCAGCCGGCGTTCGCCGCGTTGCTGGCAACGCGCGTGAAACCCGGCGGCCTGCTGCACCTCGCCACCGACTGGCCCGAGTATGCTTCGCACATGCGGGAAGTGCTGGCCGCGCAACCGGGCTGGCGATTGCGCGAGGGGGAAAGCGGTGAAGCGAAGCGGCCTGCGTGGCGGATCGAAACACGCTTCGAGCGGCGCGGGCTCGATCTCGGCCATCCGGTTACGGATTTGTTGTATGACCGTGTGCCACCATCGGAATCCTCTGCCTGACCTGTTGCGCTCGGCGACTTGCGCGCCAGAGGTGCTCGCAATGCTCACGTACTGTCGTGTACGCTCCGCTTGCTGCGCTCCGGTGTCACTCAATTTGCCTTCGCTCGCGACGGTCATCCAGAGGTTTCGTCCGCTGCTTTGCCAACTGCCTTGAGCTGAAGGATTCGCACCCCGATGGAGCTGACCCTCACCCCCGACATGATGCTGGTGCTCGGGCTGGTCGGCTTTACCGTGATCATGTTCATCCTCGACTGGGTGCGTTCGGACGTCGTCGCCCTGCTGGTACTCGTGGTGATCGGCATCACCGGGCTGATGCCGGTGCAACAGCTGTTCGACGGCTTCGCCTCGAACGCCGTGCTGTCCTTGATGGGTATCATGATCATGGGTGCGGGGCTGGACCGCACCGGCGTGTTGAATCGCGCGGCGTCCTTCATCCTGAGGCTTTCCGGCGGCATCGAGAGCCGCGTGTCGTTGCTGCTCAACGCGACAGCCGGGACCCTTTCCTCGATCATCCAGAGCCAGGCGCTGGCGGCGCTGCTCCTGCCGGTGGCCAGCCGCATTTCCGCGCGCACGGGCATGCCGCTGAAACGCCTGCTGCTGCCGATGGCGTTCTGCATCCTCGCAGGCACCAGCATGACGCTGATCTCGAATTCACCGTTGATCCTGCTCAACGATCTGATCGCCAGCGCCGATCGCAACCTGCCGCCCGGCGCGCAAACCATCCAGCAGTTTTCGCTTTTCTCCATCACCCCGATCGGCATTCCGCTGCTGCTGGTCGGACTCGGCTACTTCGCGTTCTTCACCAGGCGCCTGATGCCGGACGAGGACGACAAGCCCAAGGTGACGCCGGGGCGCACCGAGAGTTACTTTGCCGACACCTACGGCATCGATGGGGAGGTGATCGAACTCACCGTCACCGCAGACAGCCCGCTGGTGGGCATGAGCATCGGCGAAGCGGAAACGCTGGAGAAGGCGCCCCTGATCCTTGCGGTCAAGAACGGCAACGAGGCGCGCCTCGCGCCGCCGTCGGACCAGATGATCTGGGTTGGCACCGTGCTGGGCGTGCTCGGGGCGCGCGCCGACGTCAACGCGTTCGCGCAGGCGCTGCAATGCCGGGTGGGCAACCGCATCCAGGCGCTTGCCGACATGTTCAACCCGACCCGCGCCGGGGTGTCCGAGGTGGTGATCCCGCCCTCATCCAAATGGATCAAGCACCAGGTCGGCGAGTTGCGCCTGCGCAAGCGCTACGGGATTTCGGTGCTGGCACTGAACCGCGGCGACGAAGTCACCCGCGGCGAAGACGTGCGCAAGATGACCCTGCGCGCCGGCGATTCGCTGGTGCTGCACAGTTACTGGCGCGATCTGGCGCTGGCTGCGGAGAGTCGCGACCTGGTGCCGGTCACCGATATTCCGAGCGAAGAACAGCGGCCCGGCAAGGTGCGTTACGCGCTGGTGTTTTTCGCGCTGGCGATGGGCCTCGGGCTGTTCACCGACCTGCACCTTGGCGTGGCGATGATGGCCGGCGCGGTCGGCATGCTGCTTTCCGGCGTGCTCAACATGGACGAAGCCTACGGCACGATCCAGTGGAAAACCATCTTCGTGATGGCCTGCCTGATTCCGCTCGGCGCGTCGATGGATTCGACGGGCACCGCGGCGTGGATGGCGCAGGAGATCATGCGCTATGTCGGTCATCTGCCGCAGTGGATGATCCAGGCCTTCATCGCGATCCTCGCGCTGGTTTTCTCGCAGATCATTTCGCACGTCGCCACCGCCGTGATGATGGTGCCGATGGCCATCAACGTGGCGCTGGCCTCGGGCGGCAACCCGGCGGTGTACGCGTTGATCGTCGCGCTGTCGGTGTCCAATACCTTCCTGCTGCCGGGCGCCAGCCCGACCCTGCTGGTCGTCGCTGGCCCCGGTGGTTACAGACCGCGCGATTTCGCGCGCGTGGGCCTGCCGCTGACGGCGGTGATGCTGGTCGTCACGCTGGTGATGGTGAACGTGGTGTTCAATAGATGATCATGCGATCGATCCATGATCGCGGCTCCACGGCTCAGGCAATCAGCTGAAACGATTCGATGGTTGGCAACACCAGAACGGGCTTCCTGCCCGGACTTTTCACGAAAGCTCGCGATCATCCCTGATCGCTGTGTCACGGGCCGCGGCTTCACGCGATCTACCGCAATGCCTCGGCCTGCCGCGGTCATTGACGACGAGCAACCATCCCTGGCCGGGCGCTACTCGTGCCATCCCCGTGGCTCGCCCTTCGGGCCGCCTTGGGCGTTCGGGCGCGCTCCCGGCGCGCATCGCCAGCCGGGCACGCGATACCACCGGCATCGCGCACGCGCCCGCCTTTTCACGAAAGCACCCGCATCATTTCCAGATATTGGCGTGGGGCCCGACCTTGCCGTGTCGCTGCGGACGGATCACGCAGAAGCGCTGGCCGGTCGGTGCTTCCATCACGACCCATGTCCTGATCGCGGCGATGCGTTTCGCACCCAGCGCTTCCAGCCTGCGCACCTCGGCCTCGATGTCGTCGCTTTCGATGTCGAGGTGCACGCGGCTTTCGTGATCGACCTTCTGCACTTCGATCACGGGTTCGTCGTCGCGGGTTTCCAGCGGCAGGTAATTGTCACCCGCCGTGTCATCGACGCGCTTCTTCAACGGCCTGCCCAGCGCAGCCGCCCAGAAGCGCGCGGCTTCGGCGAGGTCTTCGACCTTGCAATCGATGATGAGGCTGGACAGGCGGCTCCGGTGCACGGCGTGATCAAGCCCGTCCGCGCGCGCGATCCAGGCTCCATGATCCCGGGCCGGCTGCCGACAGGTACAGGAACACGAAACAGAACAGCACCGCGCTGTCGCCGCCGTTGAGATAGGGAAACACGTGGTTGACCGGAAAGTGCACCATGAAATACGCGAACGCCATTTCACCCGAAAGGATGAAGGCGACCGGGCGCGAGAACAGGCCAACCAGCAACAGCAGGCCACCACCGAATTCGAGGATGCCCGCAAGTCCGGGCGCCAGCGTGAACAGCTTCGCCGAGGAGATCAGCGTGAACGGACCGCCCGGAAGGTGGAACAGCTTGTCGGCACCATGGCACAGGAACAAAAAAGCCGTGACGATGCGCAGGAGGCTCAGGAAATACGGTGACGCCTTGGTCCACGAATTGCTGCCGGCCATGCTGGTCTCCGGGGAAAAGGGGATATGCGGCGGGCCCCCCACACGCCTGTCGGACCCGCGTGCGAACCATACACCAACGGTGATGGGAACGGATGCGGCGGCACAAGCCTTCAAGGCGCGCAAAGTGCCTGCACGGCCCGCGGCTCCTTGGGCAGATCCGCAGTCAAGACTTCGTTGCCGCGCGCGGTGACGGCCACGTCGTCCTCGATGCGCACGCCGATGCCGCGCCATTTCGGCGGCACGCTCGTATCGTCCTGCGGGATGTAGATGCCGGGCTCGACCGTCACCACCATGCCGGGTTCCAGCACGCGCGGTTCGTCATCGACGCGGTAATCCCCGACATCGTGGACATCCAGGCCGATCCAGTGCCCGGTCTTGTGCGGGAAGAAACGTTTGTAGTCGCCGGATTTCAATGCTGCACGTGCATCGCCGCGCAGCAGCTTGAGCGCGCACAACCCGTGGACGATCACTTGCACCGCGGCACCGTGTGCGGCATTGAACGGGCGCCCCGCGCGCACCTCGTCGATCGCCGCGCATTGCGCTTCGTGCGTCACGTCGTAGAGGGCACGCTGCGCCGCACTGAAGCGGCCTCCGACCGGCCACGTGCGCGTGATGTCCGACGCATAGCACGCCATTTCGGCGCCGGCATCGATCAGCAAAAGATCGCCGCGCGCGAGCCGCCCCTGGTTGGCGGTGTAGTGGAGCACGCATGCGTTGACGCCACCGGCGACGGTCGGCGGATACGACGGCACCGCGCCACGCGCACGCATCACCTGCAGCAACGCGGCTTCCACCTCGTACTCTGCGGCGCCCGGACGCGCCGCGCGCACGGCAGCCTGCTGTGCCTCGGTGGCAATGCCGGCGGCGCGCCGCATCAACGCCAGTTCGGCCGGCGATTTGTAGAGGCGCAACTCGTGCAGCAAATGACCCAGCGCGACGAACTCGCGCGGCACCACGGCGCCGCCACGGCTGCTGCGCAGCCGCCGCAACCAGCGCAGGAGTTGCGCGTCGAATTCGTTTTCGCGTCCGAAATGGCAGTACAGGCGCGTGCGCCCTTCGAGCATGCCGGGCAGGATGTCGTCGATGTCTTCGACGGGAAACGCGTCGTCCACGCCGAAGCGGGCGGCCGCATCGTCCGGCCCCACGCGCACGCCGTCGATGCGTTCGCGCTCGGGGTCCCGTTCGCGGCAGAACAGCACGACCTCGCCCTTGCCACGGCCCGGCAACAACGCGAGCACCGCATCGGGTTCGGGGAACCCGGTGAGGTAATGGAAATCGGAATCCTGGCGATACGGCCAAGCCGCGTCGGCGTTGCGCATCCGGCGCGGCGCGGCGGCCACCACGAGCGCGGCGCTGTCCCCGGCCATCCGCATCAGTTCACGGCGCCGTCGCGCGAATTCGGCGGGCGCGATCATGGCTGCCGCGCCGATGCGAACGCCGTGTACAGGTGCGCCACCGCACCGCGAACGAAATCCAGCACGTCATCGAGCGCTGCTGCATCGCCTTCTTCGCATGCGAGGTGCGATGCCGCGACCTGCCCCAGTCCAGAAAGCAGTTCCTCGACTTCGGTGGTCCGTGCAGGTCCGGTCAGCATGCCGGTCAGGCCCAACCCTCCCAGGAAGCCGCGGCACCAATCCACGACGGCATTTGCCCTCGCGGCGAGCGGAGCCCGGGGCAAGACGAACTCGATCGGCTCGTGCGCGCGCAACCGATCATGGATGCGCGCCGCGGCACGTTCGATCAAGCCCTCCAGATTTTCGCCTGCTGCGCCGCCCGCGTCTGCTTCCAGAGCCAGCGAGTCCAGCAGTTCGTGCGCGCGACCGCTCCGGCCGGCGCACAGGAACCCCGTGATGGAACCGTGCAACTCCGCAGGCGTCACGCCAAGCTTCGCCTGCGTGATCGCCGCACTCCAGCTCGCGTAGGTATCTGCCGCCATGCCCTGGTCCATGCCATCCACAACGTTCGCCTGCAAACCGCCCGCCGCATTCTAGGGCACGCATCTTGCTGGGACATTCTGCATACGACGTTCACCAGCGGTTTGAGTAAACTTGAAAGGGAGCCCGGCATTCCGGCCATCCATGCGGTCCGCACGGCCGGCCGCGTCCACAGGGGTCGCATCCCATCATCATGAGCCGCATTACCCGGGGTCGTCCGTGACCATCCAGCGCTCCAGACACCCCTGCTTGGCGCTGGCATTCATGGCGGCAGCTTGCTGCCTCGCCCTTGCATCGGCGGCTGTTGCCGCTGCGTCGGCGGCCGCGCCTTCCTCGGCGGCCACATGGCACGCCTATCAACGCAATTTCCACTTCCAGCAGCTCGACGATCGCGACGGCCTCACGCAAAACTCCGTCGCGCTGATCTTCCAGGATCGAACGGGTTTCATGTGGTTCGCCACCCAGGGCGGACTGTTCCGTTACGACGGCTACAACCTCGACCGCTACACGCACGACCCGAACCGCACCGACAGCCTTCCGGAGGATTACAGGGTCACTTCGCTGGCAGACGCCGGCGACGGGCGGTTGTGGGTCGGCTCAACCAGCGGCGGTCTGATCCTGTTCGACCCCGGCAGCAACGCCACGCTCGCGCTGCCGGAATCCGTGCAGCGCAGGAAACTTCCCGTCACCGACCTGCTGGAGTTACCGGACGGCGGCGTGCTGGTCGGCAGTCCGCGTGGCGTGGACCTCCTGGTGGGCGGCGAATCAAGTCCCTCGCTGAAGCCCATATGGACCCAGCCCCCCGGCAGGCGCGACTGGGTCCAGTCCATGACCCGCTGCGCGGATGGCGTGGTTTATGCCAGCGCGGGCGACGAGATCGTCGCGCTGGATCCCGTAAAAGCCGAAGGGCGCGTTCTCACCGGCACCGGCTCTCCCGTCAACACGCTTCTTTGTGGTCCGGACGGCCGCCTGCTGCTCGGCAACGCCGCAGGCCTGTTCAATGTGGATCGCCGCGACGGTTCGCTCACGCCGCTGTGGCAACACGGTACCGCTGGCGACGTCGGTGTCGTATCGGTCGTCGCCGACGATGCCCATCGATTGTGGCTGGGGCTCACCGACCATGCCCTGCTGCGGATCGGCCCGGACGGCGCGACGGTCAGGGTTGAACCCGCTCCGCTCGGGATCGGTGGCGGTTTGCCCGATTCGGCGATCACGGCGATGTCCGTCGATCGGACCGGGTTGCTGTGGGTCGGCACGCTGACCTCCGGCGTGGTGTGGACCCGCACCGAAAACAGCCCCATCAGTTCGGTCCTGAACCTGACCGGCGATCCGCGCGCAAGGACCTTCGTCAGTGCGCTCCAGGTTGCTCCCGACGGCCAGTTCTGGGTGGCCATGAATGGGCCCGGCCTGGTCCGCTATGACCCTGCAACCCACGAAGTCACCAGCTACAAGGACACCCTGGATGCGGCGATCGCCGCGACCGTGGCTCGACCGGACGCAGCGCACGCCCCACGCGCTCCCTCGCCGGCGACCGGCTCGCCGGACAAATCCGTCAATTCGTTCGACATCAGGATTTACGACATCCTGCCGGATGCGGATGGCCGCCTGCTGCTGCCGTCCAACTACGGCATCCTGCGCCTGGATCCGCGAACCGGTACCGCTGCCTACGCACAACTTGCCGGCGAACGTGCGACAGCGCCGGTACGCACGCTTCTGCGTGCCGGCAACGGCGACTTGTGGGTTGCGCCCCACAACGCGGGACTCGTGCACTACCACGACGGTCGCGTGTTGCAGCGCCTCGGCGAGCAGCAGGGCCTCGCAAGCAACAGCGTCGTCGTGCTCGCCCAGGACCACGCGGGCAATATCTGGGCCGGCACGACCAACGGCGTGTCGATCATCAACCCTGGCACGGGGAAGATCCGTACCTTCCGGGAGGTTCCGGGAGATCGCAATTCCCTCGCAGGCAGTGCAGTCGTCAGCCTGCTGGTCGACAGCCGGGGCCGTGTCTGGATCGGTTCGCTCTCGGGCATCAGCCGACTGGAACACCTTGATGCGAAAGGAGCGGTCTTCCGGCGCTTTGGTTCGGGTGGCGGCCTGCCCGACACCAGCATCAACTGCATGCTCGAAGGCCTTGGAGGGCGCATCTGGTTCAGCACCAACCTCGGCCTCGGCCTGCTCGACCCGCAGACAGGCTCGATCCGCAGCTTCGGCGTCGCCGACGGAATCCAGGGCAACGAATACACCTCGGGCGCCTGTTTGCGGGCCGGACGCGACACCCTGCTTTTCGGCGGACACGGTTTCGACATCATCGAACCGGAGCGCCTGCGTTTCTCGAGTCACGCGGCGGCGGTGGCGTTCACGGCGTTCTACGCCGGGGAAAACCGCATCCCGTTGCCACGATCACCGGGGCAAACGCTCACCCTTGGCGCCAACGATCGGGGCGTGCACGCCACATTCAGCACCTTCGATTACGCCGCGCCGGCGCACAACCACTTTCGTGTCCGGTTGATCGGTTCGCGCCATCCGGAATGGAGCGCGCCGACCTCCGACCATACGGCGGCATTCAGCGATCTTCCTCCCGGCAATTACCGCCTGGATGTCCAGGCCATCCTGCGGGACGGCGCACCCGGCAGCACCGCCAGCCTGCAATTCCACATACCGGTCGTGTGGTGGTGGAGCTGGCCGATGCGCATCGTGTACGCGGCGGCGATCGCGCTGCTGGTCCTGATCGCCCTGCTGGGCTGGCGCAGCCACTACCAGGAGCAGGCACGCCACAGGCGGCAGCTGCGGCTGCGCGAAAGCCGGCTGCGCCAGGCCCTGTGGGGTTCCGGCGATGAATTCTGGGACTGGAACCTGGAACACGGCACGATCCTGCGCCTCGGTCCAGAAGGTGCACCCGGCGGCCACCACGAGGAATCGATCGCGGCCGACGAGTGGCGCGCGACGATGGTGCATCCCGACGATCTCGCCAACCTCAACCACGCGTTGGCCGAACACATCGCCGGCCATACCGAACATTTCGAGGTCGAGCACCGCGTGCGCGATCGCGAAGGTGAATGGACCTGGGTGATTTCGCGCGGCCGCATCGTCGAGCGCGATGCGGAGGGCAAGCCGCTGCGGATATGCGGCACCGAACGCGACATCAGTGCGCTGCGCGCGGCGGATCGCGACCGCCGCATCGCCATGGAGGTGATCCGCAACATGAGCGAGGCGGTGACCGTGACCGACCTCGACTTCCGTTTCGTGTCGGTCAACACCGCCTTCACCCGCATGACCGGCTATGCCGAGCACGAAGTGCTGGGGCGCGACGCATCTGTCCTCAACGGCAGCCGCCACGCACCATCCAGCTACAACCAGTTGCGCCAGACGCTCGCGGAATCCGGCCACTGGCGTGGCGAACTTTGGCAACGGCGCAAGGACGGCGAGGAATTCCTGTGCTGGGTCGAACTCAACGAGGTGTGCGACGCCTCGGGCCAGCGCACCCACATGATCGGCGTGCTCACCGACATCACCGACCGCAAGCGCGCCGAGCAGGAACTGCGCTACCTCGCCAACTACGACACGCTTACGGGATTGCCCAACCGCGCGCTGCTGGGCGAGCGTCTCGGCGCAGCGGTGATCAGCGCACGCCGTACCGGACAGAAGGTCGGGTTGCTGTTCCTCGACCTCGACCGTTTCAAGCACATCAACGATTCGATGGGCCACAGCACCGGTGACCGCACCTTGAAGGCGGCCGGCGCACGGTTGCGCCAGTGCGTGCGCGAAACCGACGTGGTCGCACGCCTCGGCGGAGACGAATTCACCGTAGTGCTGGAGAACCTGGCGGATGCGCGCGGCGCCGAGGAAATGGCGCAGCGGTTGATCCAGGCGTTCGCACGGCCGCTGCCGATCGCCGGCAACCAGGAAGCCGTCATTTCGCCATCCATTGGTATCGCCCTCTACCCGGACCACGGACAGACGCCTGCAGATTTGCTGAAGTGCGCCGATACCGCGATGTACCAGGCCAAGGACCGCGGCCGCAACACGTGGGCGGTGTACCACGCCGGCATGGACGCGCGTGCGCGCGACCACGCCACCCTGGTCACCGCGCTGCGACGCGCGCTGGAACGCAAGGAGCTGAGCATGGTCTACCAGCCGAAGCTCGCGATCCACGGCAACAACCAAGGCATCACCGGCATGGAGGCCTTGCTGCGCTGGCACAGCCGCGAACTCGGCGAAGTGCCGCCCAGCGTCTTCATTCCCCTTGCCGAGGAAACCGGCCAGATCCACGACATCAGTGCATACGTGTTCGCGACCGCGTGTGCCGATCTGCGTCGCTTCCGCGAAGGCGGCCACCGCAATTTGACGATGGCCATCAACCTTTCGGCGGCGCAACTCAACAGGCCCGACCTTACCCTGCACATCTGCGACATGCTGGCCGAGCACGACGTCGCGCCCAACCAGGTGGAACTGGAACTCACGGAAAGCATGGTCATGGCCAACGCCGAGCTGTCGGTGCGCCTGCTCGGCGAACTGAAATCGATCGGCGCGCGGCTCGCCATCGACGATTTCGGCACCGGCTATTCATCGCTGGCCTACCTCAAGCGGTTGCCCATCGACACCCTGAAAATCGACCAGGAATTCGTGGGCGACATCACCACCGACCCGGACGACGCCGCGATCACCTCCACCATCATCACCATGGCGCACTCGCTGCAACTCAAGGTGGTGGCCGAAGGCGTGGAAACCGCCGAGCAGCTGGCCTTCCTGCGTGCGCAGAACTGCGACGAAATCCAGGGTTACTGGCTCTCAAGGCCGCTGACCGCAGAAGCCTGCCTGGAATTCCTGGATCGCCGCGCCGCGCTGGCTTAGTGCGATCGTCCTTGATCGCTGCTTCGTTGGATTCTGGATTCCTAACCCCGGTGATGGCTACCCGACTCACAATCACCACCAAGGCCGTCCCTTGCCCGACTTTCGACAACGGCCGCTTCGGTTCAAGCAGTCTTGATGCCAACCACAGCCTTTTGCCTTATAGTCAGCCGCCATGGACACCCGACACTTCGAAGAAGAGCTTGCAGCGTTGTCGCACACGCTTGACGTGGCCCTGGAACGGATGCGGCGGTTGGCGGAGGAAAACGCCAGCTTGCGCCGCGGCCGCGACCAGATGGCCGGCGAACGTGCGGCGTTGATGGCACGCAACGAGCAGGCACGCACGCGTGTCGAGGCCATGATCGAGCGGCTCAAATCCCTCGAGGCCGCGGGATGACCGGCGAATCCGTCACCGTCACCGTGAAGCTGCTCGACCGCGAGTTCCTGGTCGGTTGCAAGCCGAACGAACGCGAGGGACTGCTGTCCGCCGTGGAGCATCTGAACCAGAAGATGCGGGAAATCCGGCACGCTTCGCGCAGCCCCGGTTACGATCGCATCGCGGTGCTCGCGGCACTCGACATCACGCATGAATTGTTGATGCTGCGGCGCAGCCAGAGCGCGCTTTCCGACAGCGCAGGCGAGCACATTGCGATGCTGCGGCGCAAGCTTGAAGATGCCCTCGAAGCACCCCTAGAATGACCTCGCTGGCGTCCCCTGCGGTGAACGACAGCGCGCCCTCAGCAATGTGCCTTGTTCCTAATGTACGACCTGGGGCCGGCGGTTACCGGATCCTTGTGCACGTCCGCCGCGTGCGGAAAGCCTGAAAATCCGGCCAGCCTGCCCACTTGATCCTTAAGGATCAGGGTCGCTCGGCGCGCATCGTCACTGCGGAGGACGCCACTTGTTTTGCGATCATCCGTGATCGCGGATTCGCTTGTGCGTTCGTCCATGAACGCCGCACCACAGAAGTACCGATCTCCGGACGGTGCTCGCCGTCGGCTATATCACCACGGCCATCCATGGCCCGACTTCCACAACAGCCGCTCCGGATGAGCATTCAACAACCCTCCGATCGGATGTTTCCGCATGAGTGACGGCCGCGACCTGCTGCGCGCGCGCATGGCGGTGCGTCGCAACGAGCTCGGCGCGAAGCAGCGCATCGCTGCGGCAGCGGGCGTGTTGCACAGCCTGGAGTCACTGCCGGAGTTCATGACCGACGCCAACGTGGCGGGCTATTGGGCGGTGCGCGGCGAGTTGCCGTTGAACCTCGTGGTCGCATCCCTGGCACGGCGCGAGCAGCACTATTGCCTGCCGGTGCTGGGCGAAGCGCGACAGTTGCATTTCGCGGAATATTCGACAGGCACTCCGGTCACCCACAATCGTTTCGGCATCCCCGAACCCGCCATTCCACGGGGCCGGCGACTGATGCCGCGGGACATGGACGTGATCCTGCTGCCGCTGCTTGCATTCGACCGGAATGGCCACCGCCTGGGCACCGGAGGCGGCTGGTATGACGCCAGCCTCGCCTTCCTGCGCGAAGCGCCGCGTCCGGCCAAGCCGTTGCTGGTCGGCGTCGGCTACGCCTTCCAGGAAGTGAAGGCAATCCCGGTGGAACCATGGGATGTCGATCTCGACTACGTCGCCACGGACTCGGAACTGGTAGCCTGCGGCCCTCCCGACACAACCGCTTGACGGAATCCCATGCAACGCTGGCTGATGAAGACCGAACCGGACACGTTCTCGATCGACGACCTGCGCACGCGCAAGGTCGAACCCTGGAACGGCGTGCGCAACTACCAGGCGCGCAATTTCATCCGCACGATGCAGCGCGGGGACGAGGTAATGATCTACCACTCGAGTTGCGCGGTACCGGGCGTGGCGGGGCTCGCGAAGGTGGCCAGCGCGCCGTACCCCGATCCCGGCCAATTCGACCCGGACGATGAATATTTCGATGCGGGCAGCGACCGCGGCGATCCGCGTTGGACGCTGGTAGACATCCGTTACGTGCGCAAGCTCAAGCGCGTGATCACGCTGGACGAAATCAAGGCGCTGCGAAACCTGGGGGACTTTGCACTGACGCGGCGCGGCAATCGCCTGTCGGTGCTGCCCGTCACCGAATCGCAATGGCAAGCGGTCCTGGCGCTTGAATGAGCACCAACACAACCGGGGACAACATGGATATCGAAGCACAGAAGCGCGCGGCCGGGGAAGCCGCGGTCGAATTCATCGAAGACAGGGGCGTGATCGGTGTCGGCACCGGCTCGACCGTCAAATATTTCATCGACGCGCTTGCGAAGATCAGGCATCGCATCGATGGCGCGGTGTCGAGCTCCGAACAATCGAGCCAATTGCTGCGCGCGCACGGCATCCAGGTACTCGACCTCAACGCCGTGGGCACGCTCGATGTGTACGTCGATGGGGCCGATGAATGCGACCCCGCGCGCCATTTGATCAAGGGTGGCGGCGGCGCGTTGACGCGCGAGAAGATCATCGCGGCGGCCTCGAAGAAGTTCGTGTGCATCGTCGACGCGCACAAATGCGTCGACGTGCTGGGCAAATTCCCGCTGCCGGTCGAGGTGATCCCGATGGCGCGAAGCTACGTCGCGCGGGAAATAGAGCGCCGCGGCGGCACGCCGGTGTGGCGCGCGGATTGCGTCACCGACAACGGCAACTGGATTCTCGACGTGCACGGCCTGCGCATTGCCGACCCCGAGGCGATGGAGTCGGAATGGAACCAGATCACCGGCGTGGTGACCGTGGGCCTGTTCGCCCACCGGCCCGCGGACGTGGTGCTGGTCGGCGACGGCCGGCGCTTCTAGTGGAGCACGGACGCGCGCCAGCGCGGCTCATCGCCGACGATGCATTCGGTGGCGGAAGGAAACCGGGTCCGGCCACGCGCCGCACCCGGTCTCCGAAAGACCCGCGTTCCTGTTTCGCCTCACGCGGCCTTTCGCAGGGCCGCCAGCGCACCGCGCATGCCCGCCACCAGCTGGTCGCACGCCGATGCACCGATCGCTTCGCGGATTTCGTTCAGTACCTCGGTGCCCGTGTCATTGGCCGAGGTCAACGCGTCGCGCCCCGCCTGCGTGATGTGCCACGTCTCTCCTTCCTTGGTGACCAATCCCCGCTCGAGCATCTGGCACGCGGTATCCTCGATGATGCGCACGTTCTGCCGCAGTTGCTCGGCCATCGCGGCGGTGGTCTGCGGTCCGGCCAACGTCAGGCGCTTCGCCACGAGATAGTTGAAGTAGGTCGCCAAGCCGCTGGACTGGATGCCTTGCTCCACGCGCTGCATCAGGGCGCCGCGAAAGGCCGCCGTCATTGCCACGAGGTCGTGCTGCGGGGTGCGGGGTGCTTCCATCGAGACGTTCATGGTCATGCTCCGGAGTTTGATGGGGGAGTGCCGCCGATGGGCGACCGATGCACGATACGTCCATCGCCAAGATACAAATTTTGACATTCATCCCAAAACCGCCATCGCGCGGAAACAAAAAAGCCCGCCGGAAGGCGGGCTTGATGCGCTTGGGCCGATCACCGGAATGGTCGGCGGGATTGGCAGCCCCGGAAGGATTCGAACCTCCGAATGCCTGAGTCAGAGTCAGGTGCCTTACCACTTGGCGACGGGGCTTTATTGTCGCGTCGGACGAGCCCATCCCGGGCTCGCCGACGCACGCCTCGTCCGGCGCATGTCCGGACTCGGCTTCGCCGAAACGGCGCTGAACCAGCGCCGTTTCGCGGGCTGTCCATCCATGGACCGCGCATCGTGCGGCTTTTTGCCGCAGCCGAGTTGCCAGTTTAGCGCTTCGAGAACTGCGTTGCGCGGCGGGCCTTGTGCAAGCCGACCTTCTTGCGCTCCACGGCACGAGCGTCGCGGGTCATGAACCCGGCGCGGCGCAGCGGCGCCTTCAGGGTTTCATCGTACTCGACCAACGCGCGGGCGATGCCGAGGCGGATCGCGCCGGCCTGGCCGGTGATGCCGCCGCCGGCCACGTTGACCTTGATGTCGAACTTGTCGGCCATCTGGGTCAGCTCGAGCGGCTGGCGCACGATCATGCGCGAGGTTTCGCGGCCGAAGAACTGGTCCAGCGGCTTGCCGTTGACCACGATCGCGCCACTGCCCTTGCGCAGGAACACGCGCGCGGCGGAGGTCTTGCGGCGGCCGGTGCCGGAATTCTGTTGCAGGGTCGCCATGGTCAGATCTCCAGCGTCTTGGGCTGTTGTGCGGTATGCGGATGCTCGGCACCGCGGTACACCTTGAGCTTGCGGAACATGGCGCGGCCCAGCGGGTTCTTCGGCAGCATGCCCTTGACGGCGAATTCGATCGCGCGCTCGGGGTGGGTGGCCAGCAGATCCTTGAGGTTGGTGGTCTTCAGGTTGCCGACGTAGCCGGTGAAGCGGTGGTACTGCTTGTCATCCAGCTTGTTGCCGGTGACCGCGACCTTGTCCGCGTTGACCACGACGATGTAGTCGCCGGTGTCGACGTGCGGGGTGAATTCGGGTTTGTGCTTGCCGCGCAGGCGGCGCGCGAGTTCGGAGCACAAGCGGCCCAAGGTCTTGCCGTTGGCATCGACGATGAGCCAGTCACGCTTGACCGTCTCGGCCTTGGCGCTGAACGTCTTCATGGGAACGATCCGTAAAAGTTGTCTGGTCCGCACGTAAGGCGGCGCCGCGCCACGGGGGCGCGACAAGGGTTGCGGGCAACGAAAGACCGCCAAGGATACCGGCCTCGGGCATGCGGCGCAAGCATGCAAGCTGAAATCGCAGACCGCGATGGGCAGCATTCCGGCGCCGCCCCGGGTATCCGCCGCCAGCCGTCATCAAGCAAGGGAATCCGCGTCTCCCGGCGACGATTGGGACACAATGGGCGCCATGCATACAGGCTTCCGCCAACTTTCCCCGCTCGACCGTCTCCTCGCCGGCGTACAGCGCGCCCTCGATACGGTGGCCGCGACTCCCGTCGCCAGCCGCCCTTCGCCGGGCGAAGGTTCGCCGGCCGCCGACCTGGATGTCAGGCAGCGCCGCCACGCTGCAGGCCTGATGCGCGTGAACCACACCGGCGAAGTCTGCGCGCAAGCGCTCTACGATGGACAAGCCGCTCTGGCGCGTGATCCAGGCACGCGCGCGCACCTTGAAGCGGCGGCCGCGGAGGAAACCGATCACCTTGCGTGGTGCGCCGAACGCCTGCACGAGCTGGATGACCGCCCCAGCCTTTTCAATCCGCTGTGGTACGCCGGAAGCTTCGCGATCGGCGCCTTGGCGGCACTGGCCGGCGATCGCTGGAGCCTGGGCTTTGTGGTCGAGACCGAGCGCCAGGTGGAAGCGCACCTCGGCGAACACATGGACCGGCTGCCACCGGCCGATGCCCGCTCACGTGCGATCCTCGCCACCATGCAAGCCGACGAGGCACGGCATGCCGACAACGCGCTGGCGCGCGGCGGCGCGAAGTTGCCTTTTCCGGTTCCGGTGTTGATGCGTGGCGCCTCGGCGGTGATGAAGACGGTGGCCTACCGCCTGTAGGAGCCTGCCTGCAGGCGCCCGGACGATGGGGCGCGGCGAAAGCATCGCACGCAGGCGCGCTCCTACATCAGGTTGCGCCCGTGGAACAGTTCCTCGATCTCGCGCCGCAGCAGTTGCTCGATCCGCTGGCGGTCCTTGAATGAAAGATCGTCGGCGTGCGCCTCGAAGAGATAGGTGTCGAGGTCGAAATCCTTCACGTGCATCTTGGTGTGGAACATGTTTTCCTGATACACGTTGACGTCGAACATCTCGTACTTCTGCCGGATGTGCTTGGCGAGATAATCCTGGATCGAGTTGATCTTGTGGTCGATGTAGTGCTTCTTGCCGTGGATGTCGCGGGTGAAGCCACGCACCCGGTAATCCATCGTCACGATGTCCGACTCGAAGCTGTCGATCAGATAGTTCAACGCCTTCAGGGGCGAGATCACCCCGCAGGTCGCCACGTCGATGTCGGCGCGGAAGGTCGCGATACCATTGTGCGGATGGGTTTCCGGATAGGTGTGCACGGTGATGTGGGACTTGTCCATGTGCGCGACCACCGCATCGGAAATCATGTCGCGGCCGAGCTTCTCCACCACCGGGTGCTCGGAAATCAGGATCGTCACCGACGCGCCCTGCGGATCGTAGTCCTGGCGCGCGATGTTCAGGATGTTGGCGCCGATGATGTCGGCCACGTCGGTCAGGATCTGGGTCAGTCGGTCGGCGTCGTAGGCTTCATCGATGTAGTCGATGTAGCGGTCGCGCTGGTCCTTGGTGACCGCGTAGCAGATGTCGTAGATGTTGAAGCTGAGTGCCTTGGTGAGGTTGTTGAACCCCTGCAGCTTCAAGCGGGGCAGCGGCTTGACCACGGCAGTGTGTCCTCGGGAATGGGAGCGGCGCGCCGGGCCGTGAACGGGCCGCACGCGGAACGGGTGTGTCGGAAGGGAGACAGTATGCGGGAAAGTCGCCGCCGGCGCATCCCGCACAGGGCTGCTGGCCTGCACGAACATGAATGTGGCACAATCGGTTCGAGATGTGCGTAACCCCCCGCACTTTATGTGTGATGCAGGACAGGGACATCATGTCGGAATTGCGCTATCTGCTCCAGCAAATCTACGAACGTTCGAAGGCGCCGCCGATGCTCGCGCCCGACCCCGCCGCGATGCAGCGGCTGCTGGAGCAGTGCCACCGCCGCCGCTACCCCGGCAAGACGGCCATCCTCCGACCCGGTGATCCCGCCAACACCCTGTTCTACGTGATCGACGGTTCGGTCACCGTCTGCAGCGAAGACGACCAGGGCCGAGAACTGATCCTCGCCTACATCAACCGCGGTGAATTCATCGGCGAGATGGGGTTGTTCGTCGAGCAGGCGCAGCGCGAGGTATTGATCCGCACGCGCAGCGCGTGCGAGCTGGCCGAAATCAGCTACGACAAGCTGTTCCATCTGTTCGATGGCACGCTGCGCGACGACTGCCCGCGCATCCTGTTCGCGATCGGGCTGCAACTGACCCACCGGCTGTTGCGCACCTCGCGCCAGGTCAGCCGCATGGCCTTCATGGACGTCACCAACCGCATCGCGCGCACGTTGCTGGACTTGTGCCAGGAGCCGGACGCGATGACCCACCCCGAAGGCACCCAGATCCGTATCTCGCGACAGGAACTTTCGCGTATCGTGGGCTGCTCGCGCGAGATGGCTGGACGCGTCCTGAAGCAACTCGAGGATGATGGCGGCATCGACGTTTCGGGGAAGACCATCGTGGTGCGCGGAACAAGGTGACTGCGGTCGTCCAGGATCGCTGCATCACGTCCCGCCCGTGATCGAACCGCTGCGCACGCGGGTTCGCGCAAGACGGGCCGCGATTTTCCAGCAGTGAGTCCGCAGGGCACCGGGCGGAATTCCGGTTGGCTCACCGCCACTCGACGCGCGTCACGCTGCGGCCCAGCGCCTTCTCCACCCGCTTGCAGAGCTTGGGCGTTGCATTGACCAGCACCGCCTCTCCGGCCAGTGCGAGCATCGGCAGGTCCTGACTGGAGTCGCTGTAGGCCACCTGCCATGCTTCGATCCCGTGCCGCGCCAGCAACTCCACCTTGCGGCGCCCGACGTTGTGCCAGTCCGAGCGCATGCCGAACCGGTTTGCGCGCAATCGCGATGCCAGCACCTCGACATCGGTGACGCCAAGTTCGGCCAACAAACCGCGCACCAGCGACTCCTCGCACCCGGTGACAATCACGATCCGGTCTCCGGCAGCCTGATGGCGGCGCAACGCGCTCAGCCCTTCGCGACAGAAATGCCCGGGCTGACGGACCAGCGCCACCGCGAAGGCCTGCGCGAGCTCGCGGTAACGCGCTTCGTCCAGCCCGAGCAACCCCAGGTGCACCAGCGAGCGCAACACGCGCCGGCGCGAGAACGGCAGCGTCAGCAGGAACCACGGGCCGAGCATCAGCACCAGACCCTTGCGCCAGCGGACCCGCGCGTAGCGGTCGCGCATGAACATGGCGAAGGTGTCGCCGCGGATCAGCACGCCGTCGAAATCGAACAGCACGACGCGACGCGACGCCTCCGCCGGTCCCTGTTCCACCGTCACGCCTCCGCGAACAGCGTGGCGAGTTCCACACCTGGTTCCTTCGCGCGCATGAAGGTCTCGCCGATCAGGAACACGCTGACGCCGGCCGCGCGCAGGCGCGCCACGTCGCCGCGCGTGGCAATGCCGCTTTCGGTCACCAGCAGGCGGTCGTGCGGCACGGCTTCCTTGAGCGACAGCGTGGTGTCGATGCTGGTCTCGAAGGTGCGCAGATCACGGTTGTTGATGCCGATCAGCGTGCGCGGTGCGTTCGTCAGCATCAGCGCGCGCTGCAGGTCGACCGGGTTGTGGATCTCCACCAGCACGTCGAGCCCGCATTCGATCGCCAATGCGTGCAGGTTCACCAGCACGGCATTGTCGAGCGCCGCGGCGATCAGGAGGATCGCGTCGGCACCGATCGCGCGCGCCTCGTATACCTGATAAACGTCGACGGTGAAATCCTTGCGCAGCACCGGCAGCGTGCATGCCGCGCGCGCCTGGCCGAGATACGCATCGCTGCCCTGGAAGAAATCCACGTCGGTCAGTACCGACAGGCAGGTCGCGCCGCCGCGTGCGTAACTGCGTGCGATCGCGGCCGGGTCGAAATCGGCCCGGATCAGGCCCTTCGAGGGACTGGCCTTCTTGATCTCGGCGATCACCGCCGCCTGCCGCGCCTGCGCGCGCGCGCGCAACGCCCCGGCAAACCCTCGCACCGGCGGCGCACCGACAATGCGCGCGCGCAGTTCCGGGAGCGGTACGCGCGCCTTGCGTTCCGCGACTTCCTCGCGCTTGCGCGCGAGAATGGTTTTCAGGATGTCGCTCATTTGAACGGGGACAAGGGACCGGAGGCCGGGGACCGGGCAACAGCCAGGGCCTGCGACGTGGCGACGAACTGGTCCAATTTCGCGCGCGCCGAACCGTCACTGATCGCAACGCCCGCACGCGCGATGCCATCGGCGATCGACGTCGCGATGCCCGCGGCATACAGCGCGGCGCCGGCATTCAACAGCACGATGTTGTGCGCCACGCCGTCGCTGCCATCCAGCACGTGCAACAACATCGATTTCGACTCGGCGGCGTCTGCCACGCGCAGGTTGCGGCTGGAGGCCATCGGAATGCCGAACTGTTCCGGTTCGATTTCGTACTCGCGCACCTTGCCATCGCGCAATTCGCCGACCAGCGTGGCGCCACCCAGGGAAATTTCGTCCAGCCCGTCCTTGCCGTGCACCACCAGCGCGCGTTCGACGCCGAGGCGCTGCAGCACGCGCACCTGGATGCCGACCAGATCCGGATGGAACACGCCCATCAAAATGTTCGGCGCGTTCGCCGGATTGGTCAGCGGGCCCAGGATGTTGAACAGCGTGCGCACGCCCATTTCGCGGCGCACCGGCGCCACCGCCTTCATGGCGGGATGGAAACGCGGCGCGAACATGAAACCGATGCCGGTCTCCTCGATGCAGCGCGCGACCTGTCCGGGACCAAGATCGATCTTCGCGCCCAGCGCCTCCAGCACGTCGGCGCTGCCCGACGACGAGGACACGCCGCGATTGCCGTGCTTGGCGATGCGCGCGCCGGCCGCCGCCGCGACGAACATCGATGCGGTGGAAATGTTGAAGCTGTGCGCACCGTCGCCGCCGGTGCCGACGATGTCCAGCATGTGCGGATGCGGCGGCACCGTAACGTGCTCGGCCAGCTCGCGCATCACGGTCGCGGCGCCGGCGATTTCGCCCACGGTTTCCTTCTTCACCCGCAACCCGGTCAGGATCGCCGCCGTCATCGCGGGCGACACTTCGCCGCGCATGATCTGGCGCATCAGGTCGATCATCTCGTCGTGGAAGATCTCGCGATGCTCGATCGTGCGCTGCAGCGCTTCGTGCGGCGTGATGGGCGTATTCATGCCGCGCTCGACAAAGGCGCACTGATGAAATTCCGCAGCAGGTCATGACCGCTGCGCGTCAGGATCGATTCGGGGTGGAACTGTACGCCCTCGACGGCCAGCGCCTTGTGGCGCAAGCCCATGATCTCGTCGCACGCGCCATCCGGGTGTTCGGTCCATGCGGTGATTTCGAGGCAATCCGGCAGGCTGGCGCGCTCGACCACCAGCGAGTGGTAACGCGTCGCCTCGAACGGATCGGCGAGACCGGCGAACACGCCGGCGCCGCGATGGCGGATCGGCGAAGTCTTGCCGTGCATGATCTCTTTCGCGCGGATTACCCTGCCGCCAAACGCCTGCCCGATCGCCTGATGGCCGAGACACACACCCAGGATCGGAATGGCGCCGGCAAGTTCGCGGATCAACGCCAGCGTAATGCCGGCCTGATCGGGCGTACCCGGGCCCGGCGAAATCACGATCCGTTCCGGCGCCAGCGCGAGAATGCCGGCGACATCGACCGCATCATTGCGCAGCACCTTCACGTCCTCGCCGAGTTCGCCGAGATACTGTGCGAGGTTGAACGTGAAGCTGTCATAGTTGTCGATCAGCAGCAGCATGTTCGTCCGTTTGAACCGGGCCTCCGGGAGAGAA
>DATEKI010000014.1:0-4354 GCA_035277545.1 Rhodanobacteraceae bacterium
CTGCGAACGCTTGACCGGCTTCGCGCCGGCCTTGGGCGGGTTCGCGGCATCGACCACCCTCCAGAGGTAGAACGCGGCGAGCGTGCGATACGGCGCCCAGCGCTCGCCGAACTCGCGCAGCATGCGCGGCGGCGGCATTTCATCGAAGCCGTGCACGATCTGCGCGCCCTTGCGCACGCCGAGGTCATCGACGGGCAGCACGTCGGCGCGGCCCAGCCGGAACATCAGCAGCATTTCGACGGTCCAGCGGCCGATGCCGCGCACCTGCGTGAGATGCTCGATGAGCGATTCATCGGACATGCGGTCGAGCTGCGCCGAGGTCGGCACGATGCCGGCGTGGAACTTGGCTGCGAGGTCACGCAACGCTGCGATCTTGTTGCGCGACACGCCTGCGGCACGCAGCCCGGCATCGTCCACGCCATCGATGCCGCGCGCGCTGATCTTGCCGCCGCGCGGCATGCGCTGGCGCACGCGCTCGGTGATCGTGGCGGCGGCCTTGCCCGACAACTGCTGGTAGAGGATCGAACGGGCCAGCGCATCCACCGGTTCGAAACGCGCGCCGAAATCGTGTTCGAGCGGCCCGATCCGGCGCATCCATTTGCCGAGCTTGCGATCGCACTTCGCCAGATGCGCAGTCGCGGCAGCCACATCGAAACCACGCGGAATCCGCAACGCCTGCATACCGCTATCTCCGTTGACCTTGCCAGAAGCCCACGCCCAGCGCTGTCCATCCGACGATCAATGCCAATCCACCGAGCGGCGTGATCACACCGGCCGGGCGCGGCGCACCCAGCGCGAGCGCGTACAGGCTGCCGCAAAACAGCACGATGCCAGAGGCGAACAGCACGGCCGCCAAATGCGTGGCGTGCGTGCGCTTCATCGACGCGCAGGCGAGCAATGCCAGCGCATGCCAGAACTGGAACCGCACCGCGACGTGCCAGGCCTCGAGCATCTGCGGCGACAGCTCCGCGTGCAACGCATGCGCACCGAGGGCCCCGAAGGCCACGGCACTGGCACCGGCGGCCGCCGCCGCAACCCCCGGCCAACGCGGCGTACCGGTTTCCGTCATTGCCAGCGTTCCCCCGACCAGCGCCGCCGCATCCGCCACAGTCCGTACAGCAGTCCCGCCAGCGCGACGAGGATCGGCATCAGCAGGATGTCGAAGAACTTGAGCTGCATCGACAACTGTTCGATGTCGGCGTCGAGGCTGCGCTGCACCGCGCGCAACTCGCCGCGAATCGCCAGCTTGCGTTGGGTGAACTGCGCCACGGCCGCTTTCTGCGCGGCCGTGCGGCTGCGGCCCTGCGCGTCCCGCTTGAGTGCGGCCAGCCGTTTTTCGGTATCTTCCAGTTCCGCCTGCAATTCGACCTGCTTGGCCTTGAATTTCTCGTCCGCCTGCCTGCGCAGCATGTCCACCCGCGTGAATCGCCGCTCGTTCACCGCACGCCCGCGGATTGCGATCAGGTTGGACGGCCCCGCCAGATCATCGATCGCGTTGACGAAGAAGTCTCCGTTGTTGGCAAACGGGCTCATCAGGGTCTGGCCTTCCGCCGAACTCGGCAACACCCAAAGGCGATCGGACAACAGGTCGGTGTCGCCGACGAGGATCACCTCCGACGCGTGCGCCGGCGGCCCGGCGCGCGCATCGTCCGCAAACGCATCCGGCAACTTGCCAAGGAGCCGCACCGCGATGGCGTAGTGCTCGCCGTCGGGCGTGTAACCCTTGTAGAGCGCCGCCGGATCACTGGCATCGCGCACGCGCCCGGCGGGCGCCACCATGGCTTCGGTCGTGCTCTGGACCAACGGGTCCAGCCGCACCTGCGCCCCCGGCAGCAAGGTGAAATATCCCGTGCCCGCGACATCGATCACGCTCAGCATCCGCGTCACCGGGTCGCGCCGGTTGAGCTCGTCACCCGTCAAGCCGAGCACCGATGGATCGCGCACCGTTGCACCGGTTACCGGCGACTGCACGCTGAGCGCGCGTGAACGATCCAGCAGCACGCGGTCCGGATCGAACGCCACGCCCCACGCCTGGAACAAGGTCCGCAAGTCGGAAGCTTCGTTGCCACCGACTTCCGAATCAGGGTCCACGAACACCAGCAGGTGGCCGCCGGCCTGCACGTAACGGTCGATCGCGCGGACGTCCGCGTGCGTCAGACCGACCGGCTGGATCAGGACCAGTACCGCCGCGTCGCCCGGCGCCAGGGCAGCCAGCGCGTCCGCGTCCAGGCGTTGCACTTCGAACAACTGTTGCACCTGCTGCAACGCCGTCCACGCCGGCGCGGCGTTGCCTTCCGCATCGGTGCCGCCCCAGATCGGCAAGCCGCTGTAAATCGCGACACGCGGTTCCCGCGTGACGCTGAGGTCGTGCAGCAGGCGCGCCACGTCGTATTCGAGGAAGGGCTCTTTCGCGGGCAGGAAGAACGGGATGGCCGAGGTGCGCCCGTCGCCCACATTGCGCCCGGCCACGCCGAAAAAGATCGATTCGCCCGTGCCCTCGCCGCGCACCGAAGTCAATCCGGCGGCGGTCGCGCGGTCCTCGTCCTCGGAAAACGGCAGCGGGTCGACCTGGTTCAGGTGCACGCGCCCGTGCGAACGCCGGACCACCTGTTCGAGCATGTGCAGCACGTGCTGGTGATAGGCACGCAATTGCGGCAGGCCGTGGCTGGCGCGGTCGGAGAAGTACAGCGTCAGGTCGATCGGCTGCTTGAGGTGGGCGATGATGTTGCGCGTACCCGGCGACAGCGTGTACAGGTGGTCGCGGGTCAGGTCGATGCGTTCCCCGCCGAAGAAACGCGACGCGCCGAGCACCAGCAGCACGTACACCACCGCGAGGACCGGCAGCAGCAGCCACAGGCGTCCGCGCCACTGCAACCTCATCCTCCGCGCCTCGCGTCGAGGATCAGCACGTTCGCGGCCAGCCACGACACGATCGTCAGCACGAAATACGCCACGTCCCCGAAATCCAGCACGCCACGCGCGATGGCCTGGAAGTGCGCGAGCAGGCTCAGGCTTGCCAACGCATCCGCGACACGGTTGGAGCCCAACGCAAGCAACGGTTGCTGCACCATCGGATCGCCCGCCAACAGGAACAGGAAGCACACCGCAAGCGCGAGGATGAAGGCGATCACCTGGCTGCGCGTCAGCACCGACAGGCATTCGCTGATCGCGAGGAATGCGCCGGCCATCAGGAAGCTGCCGACGTAGCTGGCCAGGATCACGCCGTTGTCGGGGTGGCCGAGGTAATTGACGGTCAGCCACATCGGGAACGTCAGCAAAAGCGCGCAGCCGATGTACAGCCATGCGGCGAGGAATTTGGCCATCACTGCCTGCCACGGTCGGATCGGCAGCGTCAGCAGCAACTCCAGCGTGCCGCTGCGGCGTTCCTCCGCCCACAGCCGCATCGCCAGCGCAGGAACCAGCACCAGGTACAGCCATGGATGGAAACGGAAGAACGGATCGAGGTCGGCCTGGCCGCGCTCGAAGAACGCGCCGAGGTAGAACGTGAAAGCCCCCGCCGACAACAGGAAAATCACCGCGAACAGCCACGCGACCGGCGTGATGAGGTAGCCGTGCAGTTCGCGCAGGAACACGCCGCGAAACGCCTTGCCGTGGCCGGCACGATCCACCGCGACGGACGCGCGTGCATTCACGCGGCCACCGCCGTTTCCGCGAAAGCCTCGTCGGTCACCTGGCGGAACACGTCTTCGAGCCGCCCGCGTTCGAGCTGCAACTCCTCGACGCGCACGCGTTGTTCCTCCAGGAGCTTCACCACCATCGGAAAGATCCCGGCACCGTCGCGCGGGAAAACCGTGACGCGGCCGTCGACCGGATCGACCTCGACCGTCTCGACCTCGGGCTGGCGCGCCAGCAGCTCGCACGCCAGCGCGCTCGCGGGCGCACGAAAACTGACGGCGTGGTGGTAGCGCGAGCGCTTTTCCAGTTCCGCGGGCGTGCCTTCCAGGCGCAGGCGGCCGTGCGCGACGATGGCCACGCGGTTGCAGGCCGCGCGCACCTCGTCCAGCGCGTGGGTGGAAACGATGATCGCGCGGTCGCGTGCCATGCCGCGGATCAGCGCGTGTACCTCGCGCTGCTGGTTCGGATCCAGCCCGTCGGTGGGCTCGTCGAGGATCAGCGCGGGCGGATCGTGCAACAGCGCCTGCGCCAGACAGACGCGGCGACGATAGCCTTTCGACAGCGTTTCGATCGTTTGCGCGAGCACCGGCTGCAACTGCAACCGCTCGACCATCTCGTCCATGCGGCGTGCGCCGGTGATGCCGGTGAGACCACGCACGCGTGCCGCGAAATTCAGGAACTCCGCGACCGCAAGTTCGCCGTAACTCGGTGCGCCTTC
>DATEKI010000015.1:0-18758 GCA_035277545.1 Rhodanobacteraceae bacterium
CCGGAACCCAGTGACTTTGGTACCCGATTGAGCCGAGCACGTCAAAAAGTCGCTGGGTCCCGGATCACCGCTTCGCGGCGTCCGGGATGACGACGTTCTTTGGTCATTTCGCGCAGGCAGACGGCGCAAAGGCCAAACCGCACCCATTGCTATCATCGCCCGCCATGCCCACCTCGCCACCCTTTCCGCGCAAGCTGCTCGCGCCGCGCCACTGGCCGGCGTGGATCGGCATCGGTTTCATCCGCGCGATCGTGCTGTTGCCGGCGCGCTGGACACTGGCACTGGGCGCGGCTTTCGGCGCCGCGATTTCGCCGTTGTTGCGCGCGCGCCGGCACGTGATCGCACGCAATCTCGAATTGTGTTTTCCCGAACTCGATCTGCCGCAACGCGACGCCCTGCGCCGCGAGGCGACCCGCGAAATGGGCCGGATGCTGGGCGAATTCGCACTCGGCTGGTTCGCATCCGACGCGAAGCTCGCGAAGCTGCGCGTCGACATCGAAGGGCTGGAACACCTCGAAGCCGCACGTATCGAGGGGCGCGGCGTATTGCTGGTGGGCGGCCACTTTTCGCATCTCGAATTGTGCGCGCGGTTGATCTCGCGCCGCATCCGCATCGCCGGAATGTACCGGCGCATGGACTCCGACGTGTTCGAATGCATGGTGCTGCGCGCGCGGCTGCGCTACGCCGACACCATGTTCGACAAGGACCAGTTGCGCGCAACCGTGAAATACCTGAAGCGTGGCGGCACGGTCTGGTACGCGCCCGACCAGGACATGCGCGGCAAGGATTCGGTGTTCGCGCCGTTCTTCGGCATTCCTGCCTCGACGATCACGGCGACGCACCACCTCGCACGCCTGTCGGGTGCGGCGGTGATGCCGTTTTTCCATCGCCGCACGCCGGAGGGCGGTTATGTACTGCGGCTGGAACCGCCGCTCGAGAATTTCCCGAGCGACGATGTGGTCGCCGACACCACCCGTGTCAACGCCGCAATCGAAAGGATGGTCCGCGCGGCGCCCGCGCAATACCTGTGGGCGCACAAGCGGTTCAAGACGCGTCCGGAAGGCATGCCGCCCGTTTATTGACGCTTCGCGCGTTCGCGCGTTTCGTGCAGCTTGGCGTATTTCAGGAACACGTAGAACGCGCCCAGCACGCTGGCGATGAAGCCCGCCCAGCCCGAAAGGAAATAGCGTTTGAACACGTACTGGCGCACGAAGAAGATCGGCGGATACACCAGCATCATCGGGCCGCTGAAACGCTGCTTGCGCGCGAGCTTGTCGGCGACCATGCCGGACGAATAGCGGTTGACCTTGGCCACGCGCGCGGCGATGTCGTCGTCGCCCATGTTCACGAAATCCGCCCGCGTCAGCGTTTCGACCGACCCGTCCACTTCCACCGCCGCGTGCACCGGCACCGCGTTCATGCGCGCGCGCCGGCGGTCGAACAGGCGCAGGTGGCCGTTGCGGTGGCTCCACGGATGTTGCACGCTCCAGAACATCCGCTCGCGGCGTGGCAGGCGGTAGCCCGCGGCTTGCGGGTTTTCCAACGCGCGCTGGATGACCTCCCGCGTGCCGGGCGACAGGATTTCGTCGGCGTCGAGGTTCAATATCCAGTCATGCGCCGCCATGTCGATCGCACGCTGCTTCTGCGGGCCGTAATCATCGAAGGGGTGCGTCGCGACGCGCGCACCGTGGCGCCTGGCAATTTCGACCGTCGCATCGGTCGAACCGGAATCCAGCACCACGATCTCGTCCGCGAAATCGGCGGCGGCAAGACACGCCTCCAGCGTGTCCGCGTTGTTGTACGTGATGATCACCAGCGAAAATTTTTCACGCGCCATGTGCAAGATCCTTCACCCGCAAATGCGCACGCTGCACCGGCGCATCGTCCGGCACGTCGGCGTACAGCGCCGCGCACCACAGCGCCAGTAGCCACCAGAACAAGAGGCCCCACCACGCGGAATAGAACGCGAGATGTGTGTTGAGTGGGAACACCGTGACCGCCAGCGCGACGGTGACCGGGAACGCGCGGCGGCGCGCTTCCGGACCCACGGTTCGCCATGCACGCAGCGCCAGCACCAGTCCGGCCAGCCACAGGATCAATCCGACCGCACCGGTGTCACCGAGGATTTCCAGCACGATCTGGTGCGGATGGCACGCGCCCTCGCCGACGCCGCAGGCTTCCTCGGTGACGAAGTGGTCGTTCGGCGGCGCGTAATGCGGATAGGCTTCGCGGAAATCGCGCACACCCACGCCAAGCACCGGATGCGCGGCGATCATCTTCGCCGTCACGCGCCAGATGTCGATGCGCCCGCTGCTGGCGTAATTGACTGCATGCCGGGTATCGTGCAGCGCCGCGACGGTGCGGTCCATGCGCGCGTCGAAACGCGCCGAGGTTTTCCAGGCGACGCCCATCGCCGCCGTGGCCACCACGCAGGCGGCGAGGATCCAGGCGGCAAGCCGCAGCGGCGAACGCGCTTCGACCCAGAAGAACGCCAGCAGCGCGACGCCATAGGTGATCCACGCCGCGCGCGAACCCGCCAGCAGGATCGGCACCAGCAGAAACAACATCGCGATGATCAATCCGCGACGATTAAAACGCCGCTTCGCCGCCCACAACACGAACGGCGACAGCGACGCCAGCACCGGACCCAGTTTCAAATTGCCGGCGCCGAATATGCCGGAAATGCGCTGCGGATCGGCGTGACCGCCCAGGCTGTACCCCGTCAGTGCCTGCACCCATGCGTCCAGCGCCCACAGCGCGACCACGATGCCGGCGGCGAGGCACAACGCATTCAACCGCGACGCACGCCTCACCGCGAAGCACACGTACACGCCGAAGGGTGCGAAGCGGATGTACGCCGCGGCGCTGCTCCAGCTTCGCGCGGGATCGACCGCGCCCGGCGCCGAAACCAGCGCCGCCAGGAAATACGCCGCCCACAGCCAAAGCAACAGACGCGCACCGGGATGGCCGGTCAGCGCCCGGCGATCGCGAATGAACAGGATGATCGCGCCGAGCATGCAGATCAGCACGCCCAGTTCGCTCGACCGGCCGAACGGCAGCAGGAACACCACCAGCCAGACCGGGGTGAGCGGCGACAGCAGGGCGGCTTTCAGACCAGCGCGCAGGGAAAATGCCACGACGGGAACATCCGGGGAAAGCGCGCATCCTAACGCGCGCAAGGATTCACGCGCGGCGCGGCGTCGCCGCCAGTTCCTGGTACAACGCGAGAACCGAAGCTTGCATGTCGGCCAGTCGATAACGCTGCAATGGCGCGATTGGCGGCGCGCGCCCCAGCAGCTCGGCCGCGCGGACGATCAGCTTGTCGATGTCGCCCGCGGGTACGCGTCCGGCGGGATAAAGTTCGGCCAGCAGTTCGCCGGCGCCGCCGTGCGCGTAGCCCAGCACCGGGCGGCACAGCGACAGTGCTTCGACCACGGTGCGGCCGAAGCTTTCCGGTTTGTTGGAAAGCTGCAGCACCAGGTCGGACACCGCGAACACGTCGCGCACGTCGTTGCGCGGCGGCGAGAATGCAACGCAGTCGGAAACGCCGCTCGCCTTCGCCAGCGCGTGCATTTCCGCAAGGTAAGCCTCGCGCCCGGATTCGACGATGCCCAGCAGCAGCAGGCGCGTCTCGATGCCGCGCTCACGCAAGCCGGCGATCAAGGCGATCGCGTCGGCGTGGCCCTTCAGGCGCGTGCCGCGCGCGGGCAGCGTGAGCAAGGGCGCGCCCGCGAGCTGCGGGAACTCCGCGAAGAAGCGCGTGCGCCACGCATCCTCCGGCCGGTAGCCGTAGGGAAACGCATCGGGATCGATGCCGCGCGGGATCACGCTGAGACGGGCCGCATCGACGCGCGGGTAATGGCTGAGCACGAAGTCGTGCACCGTCTGCGACACCGTGATCACCCGGTCGCCGCGGGTCATGATCCCGCTCCAGCGGCCGGGCGTGTTGAGCCCGTGCACCGTGGTGACGAAATGCGGCCGCGGGTGCATGCCGCGCAGCGCGTACCACGCCAGCCATGCGGGAACGCGCGAACGTGCATGCACGATGTCGGGCGCGATCCCGGACAGGAGCCGACGCAGGGGACCGACCCGGGCGAGGCTGCGCAGCGACTTGGCACCGATGTCCAGCGTGACGTGCTCGCCGCCTTCCCGTTCCAGCCGCTCGACCATGCGGCCGCCCGCGGAAACCACGACCGAACGATGCCCTGCCAGGACCAGCGCATGCGAGACTTCCAGTGCGGAACGCTCGGCGCCACCGTTCTCCAGCGCAGGCAGCAGCTGGACGACGGTCAAACGGGTCGGCGTGGGGGCAGGTTCGCTCACGAATTCCTGCAAGGCGGCAGCGGCGGGCATGCCTTTGTTCCTTGCAAGAATCGCGCCGAAGACCGGCGAATGCCTGTTCCCTGCTCCGCTGCGAACGCCTCAGGTTTCGCTGCGCTTCAGGATGTACTCCGCTCCGCAATACGGGCACACCGTGGTGCCGCCGTCATCGACGATGGGCAGGTAGATGCGCGGGTGCGAATTCCAAAGCGTCATCTCGGGCAGCGGGCAGGCCAGCGGCAGGTCCGCCTCGGTCACCTCGTAGCGGCGCTTGGCGTTGGCGGGTTCACCCACGGGATAGGAAGGGGCCGGCTGGGGAGACATGCTTGGAATCCGTAAAGGTCGTGAGTGAGCTGCGCCGCCCGGCGGCGTCAGCTCGAATGAACCGGAATTCTACCGCAGCGCCGCCGCACGGCCTCAACTCGCGCGCGAAGTAATATCCAGCGACACCGCCTGGACGCCCGCCACCCCGCGCAGCGCATCGGCCAGCGGGCCGAGCGCGCCGCGATCGAAGCCGCGCGCGAATTCGACGGTCACTTCATCGCCATCGCCGGGGATGTGGCGGGTGACGATGGTGCTGGCCGGCAGCTCGCGCACCGCCAGGACCTGCTCGATCGCGGCCAGCGACGCACGCCCCGCGAAAGTCATGCGCACCTGCGGCAGGCTTTTGCGCACCGCGAAGCGGCGTTCCAGCGGCTTCAGCACGGCGAGGATCACCCACGCCACCGCCGTCGCGATCACGGCCGCGGCATACATGCCGCCACCGACCGCCAAGC
Source organism: Rhodanobacteraceae bacterium (assembly GCA_035277545.1). GTDB lineage: Bacteria > Pseudomonadota > Gammaproteobacteria > Xanthomonadales > Rhodanobacteraceae > 66-474. The sequence continues at coordinate 5,097 of DATEKI010000015.1, forward strand.
CGATCGCCGCCACCGTCCACAAGCCCGCGGCGGTGGTGAGGCCGCGCACCACGTTTTCGCGTTGCATGAACATGATGGTGCCGGCGCCGAGGAAGCCGATGCCGCTGATCACCTGCGCGGCGATGCGGGAAGGATCCAGCACCACCCGCGGCCAATGCTGCAGGACATCGGAAAAAGCGAACGCGGAAACGATCATCGCCAGGGCCGCGCCGAGGCACACCAGCATGTGGGTGCGCAGCCCCGCGGCCCAGGTGTGGCGCTCGCGGTCGAACCCGATCACCGCGCCGAGCGCGGCGGCCAGCAACAAGCGCACGGCGATTTCCCAGGTCGGCAGCATGGTACGGGTCCGCGATATCCGAACAGGCGAAAGTCTATCCGCAAGGCTTGCTCCCGCATAATCACGCGACCTTTTCGACGGCGACCCCGATGCCGCACCCCCCCCATTCCGCCTGGGTCATCAGCGATGGTGCCGCCGGCAACGAGCGCCAGGCCTTGGCGCTGGCTTCCGCGCTGGGCGTCTCGGCGCGGGTGATGGCCTTGCCGTTGCGTGCGCCGTGGGCGTGGTTCGCGCCGCGCCGCATCCCGGGCGGACGGCTGGCGCTCAGTGATCGTGATCGCGCCGGCTTCGAGGCGCCGTGGCCCGACGTCGCGATCGGTTGCGGGCGCAGCGCCGCGCTGCTGACGCGGATGCTGCGCGATCTTTCAAGTGGCGATTGCTACTGCGTGCAGATCCTCGATCCACGCATCGATCCGCGCCATTGGGACGCGGTGGTTGCACCACGCCATGACCGGCTGGAAGGCCCGAACGTGCTGCACACGCTGGGCTCGCTCAATCCGGTCGACGACGCGTGGCTGGCGTCCGGCCGCGAGGCGTTCCCGGATTTCGGCGCGCTACCGGGCCCGCGGGTCGCGCTGCTGGTCGGCGGCCCGCGCCGCGGCATCGAGTTCGACGAACGCTTGTCGCAGTGCCTGATCGAAACCGTGCGCACGGCTGCGCAAGGCGGCAGCGTGCTGGCCACCACCTCGCGGCGCACGCCGCCCGAATTCGCGACGCGCGTGCGCGATGCACTCGCGGACTACCCCGGCACCTTCTGGAACGGCGAAGGGACCAATCCCTATCCGGGACTGCTCGGCTGGGCCGGCCGCATCGTGGTGACGCCCGATTCGGTGAACATGTTGTCCGAAGCCTGCGCGGCGGGCGTACCGGTGCACACGGTCACGACCGCGCCGCTGCCGGAAAAAATCGCGCGTTTCCACGCGGCGCTGCGCGAACGCGGATTGCTCACCGACCTGGACGGGACGCGCGCCGCGGTCGCGCCGCTGCGCGAAACGCACGCGATCGCGGCCGAGCTGCGCAAGCGCATGGCGGCTCGACAGCCTGCGTAGGACGGGTTTCAACCCGCCATCGTGATCCTTGTTGCTGCATGGCGGGTCAAGACCCGCCCTACAGCGGGCTCACCCAGCTCCGAAATCGAAACCGGCGCGGCGCGCGACCTCCAGCACCTTCGCGCAGCGCGCATCGAGCACGAGGTCGCGCGGCACCACGCGGTGTTCGCCCGCGAGCGTCGCGGACAACGCGCGCGCCAGCAATTCGGCGTGTGCAGTCGTGAGCGCATCAACATCTTCGGCGGGCAGCACGCCTGTTCTTGCACAAGCCGCGAGCAGGCCCTGGGTGTCAGCATGCGCAACGAGCGCCGGGTGTGCATGCGCGTGCAGCAGCACCAGGCCCTGCAGCAGGAACTGGATGTCCAGCAGCGCCCCCGCACCCTGCTTCAGGTCCAGCGACGCGCCATCGGAACGGTCGCGTTGCTTGCGCCACTCGCTGCGCATCCGGCACACGTCGGCGACGGCCTGCACGGGATCGCGCGGTGAACGCAGCACGTCCCCGCGTTCGCGCGCGAATGCACTGCCGAGCACCACGTCACCGGCGACCGCACGCGCGCGCACCAGCGCCTGCTGTTCCCACGTCCACGCCCGTTCGCGCTGGTAGGCGATGAACGCGGGCAGGCTCGCGACCAGCAACGACTTGCCTCCGTCGGGGCGCAGGCGCGTGTCGACTTCATACAGGCGGCCGCCGCGCGTCGGCGCCGACAGCCAGTGCACCACGCGCTGTGCGAGCCGCGCGTACCAGCGCGCGCCATCGAGCGGTCGCGGACCGTCGCTGGTTGCCTCGCCACGCGCGGCGTCGTACACGAACACCAGGTCGAGATCGGAATTGAAGCCCAGCTCGGCGCCGCCAAGGCTGCCGTAACCGAGCACCGCGATACCGCTGCCGTCGCCCGGCAGGCGCCCGTGTTGGGCGACCAGTTCGCGCTGCGCGAGGTCGAGTACCGCGCCGACCACCGCATCCGCAAGCTCCGCCAGCGCGCGCGCGGTCGCGACCGCGTCCACGGCGCCATCCCGGAAAGCCAGGCCGGTGCGCATCCGGTAGCTGTCGCGCCATTCGGCGATCGCGGCGAGCACGGCTTCGGCGTCCCCGGCCGCCTGCACGGCGGCGAGTTGCTGCGACAGTTCCGCGCGCATGCCGGCCACGCCGTGCACCAGGTATTCCACCCGCGGTGCCAACACGTCGTCGAGCAACAACGGCTGCGCGATCACGCGCTCGGCAAGGAACACGCTGTCCGCGCACAGCGCCGCCACGCGTGCACGCGCGGCGGACTGTTCCTGCAGCAACGCGAGGTAGGCCGAGCGCCGCGCCACCGCCTGCACGAGCCGGCACAAGCGCACCAGCGCATCGGCGGGCGAGGCGGTCGCCGCCGCCGCTTCGATCAGTTCCGGCATCAGGTGTTCGATGCGGCGCGCGCCGCGTGCGCTGAGGCCGTGCACGGCGGCCACCTGGCGCAACGCATCCAGGCAGGGTTCGGGCGGCACGAAGCCCGCGGCTTTCAGGATCGCGTTGTCGAGCCGATCCTCCCGCACGCGCTGCCACAGCCGCGCGCCTTCGCCTGCCGCCGCGGTATCGCCTCCGCCGTGGTCCGCGGCGCCGTCGGGACGCAACACGTCGGCGAAGATCGCGATGACCTTTGCGCGATGACGGTCGAGCGCGTCGACCAGCGCCGGCCAATCCGGAAGTTCCAGCGCGCGCGCGAGGCGTTCGCGCTGCAAGGGTTCGGCGGGCAAGACATGGGTCTGGCGGTCGGCGAACATCTGCACGCGGTTTTCCAGTTGCCGCAGGAACAGGTAGGCCTCGCGCAGTTCGCGCACGCGCGCCTGCGAGATGTAGCCGCGCACGGCGGACGCCGACAGCGCGGGCAGCAGTCCACGGGCCCGCAACGACGCATCGCGCCCACCGCGGATCAACTGCTGCAGTTGCACGATGAATTCGATTTCGCGGATGCCGCCGGCGCCGAGCTTCAGGTGATCGGCAAGATCGCGCCGCGCGACCTCGCTGTCGATCAGCGCCTTCATGTCGCGCAATCCCGCCAGTGCGGTGTAGTCGAAATAGCGCCGGTATACGAACGGCCGCAGCGTTTCGAGCAGGCGATTGCCCGCGGCCAGGTCGCCTGCCACCGGGCGCGCCTTGATCCACGCGTAGCGTTCCCAATCACGGCCCTCGCGCTGGTAGTACTGCTCCATCGCCGCGAACGACGTGGCGACCGGGCCGGAATCGCCGAACGGGCGCAGGCGCAGGTCGACGCGTGCGGCGATGCCTTCGGACGTCGCCTCGGCCAGCAAGCGCACGAATTCGCGCGCGACGCGCGTGAAATATTCGGCGTTGTCGAGCGGCCGGGCGCCGTCGGTCGTCCCGCCTTCGGGATACGCGAGCACGAGATCGACGTCGGAAGAAAAATTGAGCTCGCCGCCACCCAGCTTGCCCAGCGCGAACACCACCAGCGCCTGCGGCGCACCCTCGGCGTTGCGCGGCGTGCCATGGCGTGCGCGGGCGCTGCTTTCCGCATGCCGCAACGCGTGCGCGATCAGCGTCTCGTACAGGTCGGTGGTGCCGGCCAGGGTGTCGGCCACCTCGTCGAGCCCGTTGACATCGCGAAACACCAGCCGCACCGCTTCGGCGCGACGGAAATGCCGCAACGCGGCCATCACGTCCCCGCCCGCCCGCGCGAGCCGATCGGCGCGCACCGACGCGTGCGCGGGATCGCGCAGGCGTTCCAGCCCAGCGGCGGTGAGCAGCGCCGGATCGGCACGCAGGGCCTCGAATGCGAAGTCGCTGGCCAGCAGCAGCCGACGCACGCGCTCGCCCACCCCTGCGTCGTCGTGCATTACCACCCCGGCCGCGCGGCAGCACGCCGCCAGCTCGGCATAACGTTCGCCAACAAGGTGTTCCAGCGCGGGCGGCAACGACGGCATCGGGGAATTATGCAGCCTCGTGCGGGTCAACTCTTGATCGCCTGAAACGTTCATCCGGACTCGGTTAGGCTTTTTCGATTCTCCCCGACCTGCCGCCCGCATGGCATCTGCCGCACTCCAAGACGCCGGACGACATCCAGCCGCTGCGCGCACCGCGTTGATCGTGGCGCTCGCGCTCGCGTTCGTGCTGTGCACCGCGTGGATGGACGGCTTCCCCGACACCGTGCCAGGCGCGTTGTGGCATTACCCCTGGTGGGTGGGGTGGTGGAACGCGCCATGGCGACTGACCGCCAATGCGCTGCCTGGCCTGCTCCTGGCGTTCGCGCTGCTGGCATGGACGCGCCGCGCGCTCTGGTCGTTCGTGCTGGCGTTCGGCGCGCAGGCGCTCATCTATTGGGTGAATGCGCTGAAGGTGCAGAACCTCGCGATTCCGCTGATGCCCGCGGATTTCCGCATGCTGGGCCAGCTCAACCACGGTGGCGCCGAGCTGCTTTCGGGCTACCTGCCGCACATCGCATTGCTGGTCGTGGTGGCGATCGCCGTGGTCGGATTGCTGGTCGCGTGGTTACGCTTCGAACCGCCGGTGTGGCGAAAGCATCCAAGGCGCTGGCGCACGCTCGCCTCGGTGGTTCTGTTTGCGGCGCTCGTCACCCTGATCGCCGGCGTGCCGTTCTGGCGCGGCGTCTACAACCAGAAGCTGCTGGGCATGCAGCCATGGTCGCCCATCGCGACGCGCCAGCACGACGGCCTGATCGGCTCGCTGCTGTTGTTCCACCTGCAATTCGGCGCGCAACACCGCAAGGCCGACGTGCCCGCCGCGCTGGCCCTGATGGCGCACTACGAGCCCGAGATCGCCGCGCAGACACCTTCACCCGCCGCCGGCGATCCACGCAAGCCCGACATCGTGGTGATCCTTTCCGAATCGTTCTTCGATCCGACGATCATGAAAGGCTACCCGCCCGGCACGGATCTCACGCCCAACCTGCACCGGCTCGAGCCGCACGGCACATCGGGGGCGCTGCACGTACCGACCTTCGGCGGCGGCACCATCCGCACCGAGTTCGAAGTGCTGACCGGGTTGTCGCTTCGCTATTTCCCCGAGGTGCAGTTTCCGTATCTGCAGATCCACCAGAAGAGGATTCCCGGCATCGTGCGCCTGCTGGCGGGCGACGGCTACACCACGCTCGCCGTGCATGGCAACAACCCCGGTTTCTGGAATCGCAGCACGGCATTCAAGGAACTCGGCTTTGACAAGTTCATTTCGATCGCCGATTTCCCGCCGGACGATTCGATCAACGACGGCAAGTACATGTCGGACAAATCGTTCACCGACGAGCTGCTGCGCCAGTTGCCGGATTCCGGTCCGCCGCGCTTCGTTCTCGGCATCAGCATCGAGGCGCATGGGCCGTACGACCAGAGCTACGGCATCGACACGAAAGTGCGCGACGCCATTCCGGTACCGGCCGGCGTCACGGATCCGCAGGCGAAGATGGAGTTGCAGAACTACATCTACCACATGCAGCACGCCGACCAGCAACTCGGGCGGCTGGTCGACACGCTGGCGCAGCGCAAGCGGCGCACGCTGGTGCTGTTCTTCGGGGACCACCTGCCCGCGCTGGTGCCCGCGTTCCAGCAGGCAGGCTTCAGGAACGGACAGGGATTCCTCACGCAGACGGTGCCCTACCTCCTGATCGACACCGCGCACATGGACCACCCCGTGCGGCAGGACGCGGCCGCGTGGGAACTGCCGGGAATGGTGCTGGAGCAGGCCGGCATCGGCAACGATGCGTATTTCGCGCTCACGCGCCTGGTCGCGCCGGCTCTTGCGATGCTGACCCACGCACCGGATGCACCGGTGGTGCCTGAAAGCCCGCAGCAACGGCAACTCGACGAAGGCATGCGCAACATCGCCGACCTGCGCTTGAAGAACAAGCTGGACAAACTGTGGCCGAAGGCTGCCGCGATGGCGCAGCGGGGGCCCGCCGGCGCGGGCGCCGTGCCGATGACCCACAGCCTGCAATAACTGACGCCTGTCGCAGGCCATTGCAGCGCGAACAGCGCTCGCCTCGTTCGGCTGGGTCGCGATCACCCGTGCGCGGCGATCGCGTTATCGTGACCGGTCGGGTTTTCGTGCGGGAGGCGGCATGCCAAAGTCACTCGGGCGCGGCCTGCTGGCGATCGCCACCTTGCTCGCCGGCATGGCGCCCTGCCTCGCCGGACCGCCGTTCTTCACCGACGATCCCGAACCGGTGGATCTGCGCCACAACGAGTTTTATGTATTCGGCACGCTGGACCGCGCAGGTAACGCCAGCGCGATCGCCGGCCCCGCGATCGAATACAACCGCGGGATAGCGCCGGACACGCAGTTCCACATCGTGCTGCCTTACGCGTTGAACGTACCGAATCACGGCGCCATCGCCAGCGGGCCCGGCGACGTCGAACTCGGCATCAAGTATCGCTTCGTGAACCTCGACAACGGCTTGCAGATCGGGGTGTTTCCGATGGCCGAACTCGGCACCGGCAGCGCGCGCCGCAGCCTGGGCAACGGGCAGACGTGGTATCGCCTGCCGCTGTGGGTGCAGAAGAGCGCGGGTGCGTGGACGTTCGATGGCGGCGGCGGTGTCATCGTCAATCCTGCACCCGGCATGTACGACGCGGGTTTCGCCGGCGCGCTGGCGCAATACGCGTTCAACCCACGCTGGACGCTGGGGGCGGAACTGTTCCGCCAGAACGCGCTGGCCGCCGACCAGCCGGGTTACACCCTGCTGAATGTCGGCGGTTACCTCAACGTCTCGGAAAACTTCAGCCTGCTGTTTTCAGCAGGCGGCAGCGTGGCCGGCGCGCGCCACACTGTCGCCTATCTGGGGCTGTACTGGACCTGGGCCTCGCACGGTTGATGCCGGCACGCCCGCCAAGCGCTGCTCACGCCGTGGTGTTGGGGCAAACGTTCGCCAGGGTCGAGATGCCGAGCGCCCAGGTTTCCACCTTGATGCGCTCGATCGGGCGGCCGTCGTAGGCGTTGACCAGTTGCCAATGGTTCGGCCCCAGCTTCTGCAGGTCGATGCGGCATTCGGCCCAGTGGTGGAACACCCCGTTGGTGAGGTAACGGATGGTGAGCGAGCCGCGGCCGTCCTGCGACGCGATGTTGCCGCGCAGGAAGATCGCCTTGACGCCCTGCCCCTGTCCCAGCACCACGCCGTCGCGGCTTTCGATGCCGGCCAGCGGGTACACCTGCGACTTCGCGTCGGCCGGATCGCTGGCGGCGTTCGCACTGGTTTCCATGTAGATGCCGCTGACGGTGGCGTCGTTCACCATCAGGTTCATGCGGCTGACGCTGGCATCACGGTCATTGGTGATGACGGCCAACGGCACGGCAGTGGTGCCCGCGGGCAACGGCAGCGTGGTGGCGGAGGCGACGCCACCAGCCAGCAGCGTGAAGACGAGGACGGATGCAAGACCAAGCAGTTTCATGAAGCGTGTACCCGGCATTCGGTGGATCGAGGTGCGGCAACGGGAATGCGCCGCGCACGGCCGCGTGTGCGCGACGGCCATCGGGGATGGCACGTGGCTTCCATGCATCAGGGATGCCCATGGGGCGGTGAGCGGCGGAACGGGAGCAACGGCTCCAGCGCAAGACGCGCGGCAAGGAGGGATCGGGCAGGCTACCCGGTTTGCTGCGGTGCAGCATAACGGCGGCGCGCTTCATGCGCAAGCGGCGCCTTCAGCGGTGGCGCATGTGCTTCATGAAGCGTTGGGTTGCCGCGCGGCCAGCCAGTCGCGCAGCTGCCGCGCGAAATCCCGGCTCGCGGCGCCGAGCGCCTTGACGCCGCCCGCTGCATCGGGGCTGGGTGCGGCAACCCTGAAACGGAACCGCCGCTGCGCGACCACGGCATCGCTCGTGGCGACCAACGTCACCGTGGCGTCCAGCACGCCGAAACTTTCGCCGGGCGACGTGAACAGCTGGCTGAAATCATCAACCCTCACCTGCAGGGTGAAGTCCGCCTGCGCGGTGCTGGCGGGGCCGACCACGGCGCGCCAGCCGCCGGCGGCGAGCGCATTCCGCAGGCGCTGTTCCAGCATGCCGGCGGGCGGCGCCGCCCAATCCGAATTCGCGTAGGCCGCGATCACATCGTCGTTGCGGTACGCAAGCCGGTAATGCAGCCCGGTGCCCTGCAACCACGCGGGCATGTCGATGTGCGCGATGCGCAGGATCGCACCACGGGGATTCGATGAAGGCTGCGAGGCCGCGGGCGACGCGCCGCCCAAGGTGTAATGGCGCGGCACGACGTTTTGCCGCGAGGCGGCGCCGCAACCACCGAGCGTCATCAGGCACAACGCCAGCACGAGTCGCAGGTGCTTCATGGCTGGTGGCGCTCCTTGTCGTGCTTGCCGAAACCCGGTTCACCCGGGCCGGGCGGTCGCGCGGGCGGTCCGAAGATCAGGCTCTGTGGCCTGGCCTTCAATTCGCGCAACAACTCGTCCAGCTGCTCCGACGTGCGCTGCAGACTCCGGCTGAGCGTGTCGAAATCGGGCGCGGTCTGGCGGTTCAACCGCTCGCTCAATTGCCGGCTGGAGCGCGCCAGCGCGTCGATGGACGCTTCGAGCTCGGTGGCATCGCGAACGGGCGTCTGCGCGGTGCGCACCAGGCGGTCGGCATCGGCGACGCTCCGTTGCACGTCCGCGATCAGTGCCGGCAACTTCATTTCGATGGCGGCGAGCTGGCGCGTCGCCGCATCGATCTGCGCCAGCGACGCGGCGACGTGCGCGCGATTGCCCGTGTCCAGCAGCTTGTTCGCATTGCCCAACACGACCTGCAAGTCCTGCATCACCTTGGGCGCCTCGGTCATCAGCGAATCGAGCATGCCCGCGTGCATGGGGATGCGCGCCGGATGCGCGTCGCTGGTCGCGAGCGGCGCATCGCTGCCGTTGCCCAGTTTCAGTTCCAGCACGCTGCCACCGGTCAGGCCCTGGATCGCGACCACCGCATACGTGGCATGGGTGACATAGGTTTCCGGCTGCAGTTGCAGGCGCATCACCACGCGCGCGCGGTCGCGTGGATCGAAACCGATGCTGGCGACGTGGCCGACCACGATGCCCTTGAACTGCACCTCGGATTGTTCGGACAGCCCTCCCACCGATTGGCTGGTGACGACCTCGTACGCCAGCGGTTCGTTCTGCCGGTTCGCCAGCCAGTAATAGACCACGACCGCGCCGATGGAGAACACCAGCAGGAAGGCAACGGCGGCGATGGCGTGCGCACGGTTTTCCATCTCAGTGGCTCCCGTACACCGGCAACGCGCGCAGGCGTGCTTCGCCTTGCCGCGAATGGAAGAAGCTTTCGATGAACGGATGCTCGAAGCGGGCCACGTCCTCCAGCGCGCCGGTCGCAACCAGCTTGCCGTCGGCCAGTACCGCGACGCGATCGCTCAACGTCGCGACGCTGTAGATGTCGTGCGTGATCATCAACGCGCTGAAGCCGAGTTCCGCGTGCAACTCGTCCAGCAACGTGTCGAACCCGGACGCCGCGGCGGGATCGAGCCCCGACGTGGGTTCGTCGAGGAACAGCAGTTCCGCCTCCAGCATCAGCGCGCGCGCCAGCGCCGCGCGCTTGGCCATGCCGCCGGAAAGTTCGAACGGGAACTTCCACGCGTCCTCCGGCGCAAGGCCCACCATGTGCAGCTTCAGCGCGATGCCCTCGCGCAGCATGTCCTCGTCCACCCGCAGGCCTTCCTTGCGCAACTCGCGCACCGGGAACGCGAGGTTGTCGTACACGTTCATCGCGCTGAACAACGCGGCTTGCTGGAACAGCACGCCCCAGCGGCGTCGAAGCAAGCGCGCCTCCCAGGGTTCGAGTGCGTTGATGGTCTGGCCAAGCACCTGGATGGTGCCGCGGTCGGGACGCAATAGCCCGATGATCTGATCGAGCAGGATCGTCTTGCCCGCGCCCGAAGCGCCGATCACGCTCACCAGCTCGCCGCGCCTGACTTCGAGATCGAGACCGTCGTGGATCGCCTGGCCGCCGAGCTGCTTGTGCAGGCCCTGCACCTTGATGGCCACGTCGTCGCCGGTGGCTGGCAGGCGCGTCGTCATCACAGCAATCCCACGTGGGTGAGCAACGCGCCGGAAGTCGCGTCGAACAACAGGATCAGCGTCAGGCTGGTCACGACCGAGAGCGTGGTGTGGCGGCTCAGGCCCGCGGTGTCGGGCGGCGCACTCATGCCGAAGTGGCAACCGATCAAGGCGATGGTCAGGCCGAACAGCGCGCCTTTGGCAAGACCGATCCAGAAATTCACGATCTGGATTTGCTGCGGCAGCTGATCGAGGAAAAGCCTGAAGCCGACGCCCAGGTCCATTTGCGCGGTCACCGCGCCGCCGATCAGCGCCGCGAAATCGGTCCATACGACCAACAGCGGCAAGGTGACCATCGCGCCCACCACGCGCGGCAGCGCAAGGCGCAGGCTCGGCGACGAGCCGAACGCGCGCAGCGCGTCGTACTCGCCGGTCAAATGCATCGCGCCGATGCCGGCGGTCATGGCCGAACCCGAGCGCCCCGCGAGGATCACGCCGCAGATCACCGGCCCGAGTTCGCGCAGCACCGCCAGCCCCATCATGCCGACGATCATCGTCGCGGCGCCAAACTGGCGCAACGCCATGCCGATCTGGATGGCCATCACCACGCCGATCAGGAATCCGACCACGCCCAGCAGCAGCATCGAGGTGGCGCCGACGCGATAAATCGTCGCGGTTGTTTCCTTCCACGGGATCACGCGCGGATGGCGGACGCAGTACCCCACGTCCAGCAACAATTGTCCGATCAGCAACAGTACGCCACCGACCGTGCGCATGAAACCGAGCACGCCGTTGCCTGCGCGTTCGAACGCGGCGTCCAGCCAGCGCCGATCCGGACGCGGCGGAAACCGGGTCTGTTCCAGCCAGCGGAACCAGTGCCGATGATCCTCCTGGCATTCGAAACGGTCCGGCAAGCACTCGCCCCAGACCTTCCACAACACGCGCGCGCCGGCACTGTCCAACGCATCGAGCCGATCGAGGTTCCAGCGATAACGAAGCGGCGCATCCAGGCCACCCAGCTCACGCGCGAGGCGCCGCCGCTGCCCGGGATCCAGCAACAACGACCATGAACCCGTCAGCAGGATCTCGTCGCCGTTGTCGCGTTGCCAGTGGGGGTCGGAGGGAGCGGCTGCCATCGCATGCGTCCTCGCGGCGGCGTTCCGGCACGGCGCGAAACCGCGGCGCGGGCCGCTCGCAGTTGACGCACTATCGCAAAGGCTTGGTGCAGGCGGGGTGAAGCTGTTGTCACGTCGCGTCAGCGCACGGGATTCAATGCCGCTGATGCGCGAGCAAGCCGAAGTTCGACACGATGAAGGGCGTCAGATAATTCAACGCCAGCTTGATCGCGAGCGGCGCACTGACGACGCCGTGCAGCAATTCATCACCGTGATTGAAGAGATTCAACCAACTGCCGACCAGGAACGCGATCAGCAACGTGCGTTTCAGGTGCACCGGCGTAGCCACCACGCGGGCGAAGGTTTTCAGGGTCGCGATCATCGCGCGAGGATAGCGGCGCACTATCGAGTTGATTCCGTGCACCGAATTTGGGATTCCTCTGTCGGAGTGCCTTGCAGGGCCGCCATCAAATCGCACGCTTCGCATGCTTGAATAACAATCGATTCAGCAACCGATCCGCTTTCTGAACCTTTCAGCTGAAGATTCAGCGGCGGGTCGGGTGGCCGTGCATAGGGTCGCTTCACCGTGCGCGCTGTCGCACGCCCTTCCCTCGGAGGAGACTGATGCGCAAGACATTACTCAGCGTTTCGATCGCCGCGGCATGCCTGCTCGCCCTGCCTGCGTTCGCCCAGTTGCACCTAGGCGGAGGTGGTCAGGTTGGTGGCGCCCTCGGCGTCACGGCAGGCCGCGCACTGCAGAACACGGTGCCGCAGACCATGCAAACCACCCAGCAGATGGAACAGCAGGGCGACCGGTTCACGCATCGCACGACACACAAGGTGCGCAAGACAGCGGATCGCTCGAGCCATGCGGGCGTCGGCATGGACGCCAACCAGCAAGCCGGTGTTTCCGCGACCACCCCCGCGGGCAACGCGCAAGCCGACGGTTCGGTCCATGCCGGCGCCGGGTTGAACACCGCCGCGGCTGCGGGCAAGGTGGGCGACGTTGGCCGCGGTGTCGGCGGCACCGTGCGCAATACCGCCAATACTGCGATCCAGTCGACCGACCGCACCGCCGGTTCGGTCGGCAGCGCGGTCAACGGCATCAGCGCCCGCGGCAATGCCAACGGAAGCGCCAGTGGCAACGTCGCCGGCGGTTCGGCAGACGGCAGTGGCAGCATGAGTTCCATGGCGGGTGCCGGGCTGAATACCGCGGCGGCTGCAGGTCAGGCCGGCGAAGTCGGCCGCAGCGTCGGCGGGGCCGCGCGCAATACCGCCAACAATGCGGTCCAGTCCGCCAGCCGCACCGCAGGTTCGGCGGGCAACGCAGCGAGCGGCATCAATGCCAGCGGCAATGCCGACGCCTCGGCCAGCGGACACGCTGCTGCACAGACCCACCCCGCGAGCGATCGCGGGCACCGCAGGAACCAGGCGCCGCCCTCCTCGGGCAGCGAGCAGCCATAACTACATTTAGTGTTACACAGTCATTGAAGACGTTTACCCCCGGAAGCGATTCCGGGGGTCGTTTTTCGGGACTGGCCGAACACTCTTGCAAGCGATCCCTGCAACCAGCGATGCGCATACGGATCCCGGCAATGAAGCTCACCCTCGCATGGAATCAATGCCGCCGGTGCACCATCAGTCCGGCGCTGGACACTACGAACGGCGCCAGGTGTCAACGCCAACCCGTCGCGAGCGGCGCGCTCATGGCGCCGTACGGCATCGCCGGGATTGAAAAGAGATTGGCCAACTGCCGACCAGGAACGCGATCAGCAGCGTGCGCTGCAGATGCAACGGCGTGAAGATCACGCGCGCGAAAGTTTCAGATGTGCGGCCTTCGCGCGAGACAGCGGCGCGAGGCACTCTCATGCTCAAATTTGCATCCCGGCCCGCACCGGGACGACGGCAAGAAAAAAGCCCCGCGATCGCTCGCGGGGCTTTTCGTGTTGATTTGGACTTCGTCCGAAGCAGCACGAACCATGGATGGTTCGCGCCACCACGTAGCCTGGGTTGAGCGGCTCCACCGCGAAACCCGGGTTGATCGGTCATGGGTGACCGATCAAAAGTCCATGCCGCCCATGCCACCCATGCCGCCGCCCATGCCGCCGGCGCCGCCGTGGTTGTGCTCTTCCTTCTTGGGCGCTTCGCCGATCATCGCTTCCGTGGTGATCAT
>DATEKI010000016.1:0-2717 GCA_035277545.1 Rhodanobacteraceae bacterium
ACATGGCGCGCATGTGCCGGCGAGCAACAGCAGCGAGGCGAAGCGCTTCAACATGACGTGTCTCCTGTGATGTATGCGCGTGAAACCGGACCAATGTTGCCGCAAAACGTTCGGGATGCGCGCGCATCGAGAGTGCAGCGCACCGCGGGATGCCGGCTCAGAAATTCCTGCTGACCGAAATGCCGAACATGCGCGGCGTGATGATCGTCGCGTTGTCTTCCATTCGTCCGGTGACCGGATTGGGCTCACCCGCGACCGGCACGTAATTCTGGAAGGTACTCGCCTGCACGATGCCACGCTGGTTGGTCAGGTTCTTGACGTAGACGTCGATGTTCCACTCGTCGCGGTTCACGCCCGCGCGCAGGTTGATGGTGTGGTAGCCCGGAATGGTGGGACTCGATGGCAGCGGAGGCAGGACGCCCGCGATCGGATAGCTGAACGCGAAGTCGGTCGAGCGTTCGTCGACGTACTGGTAGCTTGCGCCCACGTAACCGTGCCAACCGCCGCCCAGCGCGAAGTCGTAGTCGCCGCTCAAGCCCAGCGTGAATTTCGGCGCGTAGGGCAACGGATCGCCGTGCTTGCCGTTGGATGGATACGGGGCATCCTTGGTCAGGGTGGCGTCGTTGTAGGAAGCGTTGGCCGAGAGCCTGAGTCCCGGGGCCGCAATCCATGCAACGGTTGCTTCCAGCCCCTTGCTCTTGGCCTGCCCGCCACTGGTCAGGAAGGTGAAATTGTTTTCGAAGGTGGTCAGCGGGATCTTGGTCCAGTCGATGTAGTACGCGGACAAATCCACCATCAGCCGGTCATCGGCCGACGTCGATTTCAGGCCCACCTCGTAATCGGTCAGCTTGGTCGGGCTGAAGGTCGCCGGCACGTTGGGCACGCCGACCGGAACGATGTTCGGGCCGCCTGGCAGGAAGCCGGACGCCACCCGCGCGTACAGCATGGTGTTGTCGTTGACGTGGAACGTCGGCGTCAACGAAAACGTGGTGCTGCTGTCGGAAGAACGCTTGTCGAGCAGCACCGTCGGCGGTACGCCGCCGAAAAGAAGGCCGTATCCGATTTCGGTGTAGTGCTGCTTGTCGTGGCTGTAGCGCAAACCCGCTTCCACGTCGAAACGGTCGGTGACGTGCCAGGTGATGCTTCCGTACGCGGCGTAGGCCTCATAGGTGCTCGGCTGCAGGTCGCCCCCGATGGGACCTACCGGCGAGGGCACCGGGGTTCCGCTGTAGTAATCGCTCGGGTAGACGTCCTGCGCGTTGTTGCCGGTCTCGCGGGTCCAGAACACGCCGCCCAGCCATTCCACCGTCTGCGACTTCGGTGACGACAGGCGGAATTCCTGGGTGGCCTTGGTTTGCGGGATCGTGGCCCGTTCCAGCGTGCCGTACGGCTGGCCATTGGCCTGCGGCCCGAGGAACAAGAGCGGCGTCGCGTCGACATTGGTAATCGCATCGAGTTTGCTGTAGCTGCTCGACGACATCAGTTTCGCCCAGCCGAAGTCGGTGTTGAAGGTCACGTTGTAGAGGCGGTAACGGCCAGCGAAGGCGTCGCCGCCGAGCGCGGCACTGCGCTGCTGCAGGTCGCCATACACCGGCTGCAGCGTATCGGGGTCGAGGGCCACGGTCGCGGAACCCGCGGCATTGAGATTTTGTGCCAGCGCGGTCACGCGTACCGAGGTCTTGTCGGTGGGTGTCCACAACAACGATACGCGTCCGCCCTTGACCTTGCTTTCATTCACGTCGGTCTTGCCGCGTCCGGCGTCGTCGACGAAGCCGGGAACGGTTTCGTCGTACACATTCGCGCGGACCGCCAGCTTGTCCTTGACCAGCGGCAAATTCACCATCCCGTGCACGTCGAAACCGTTGCCGCCGCCATCGACGCTGGTGCCACCGAGTTGCAGGCGCCCGGACCAGGTTTCGGTGTCCGGTGGAATGGTGATGAAGCGGATCACGCCGCCCAGCGCGCCAGCACCGTACAGCGTGCCCTGCGGACCACGCAGCACTTCGATGCGTTCGACGTCGGCAGGGTCGAGGTCCGGCGTCAACGCGGAGCCGATGGCGAACACGCTGCTGGAACCGAACGGGGTTTCATCCACGTACACGCCGACCGAAGCGCTGGGCTGCTGGGATCCCGATGCGATGCCGCGGATGCTCAGCTCGGTCATGCCCGGCCCGAGCGAGATCGCGTCGAGTCCCGGCACGCTCGCCGCGTAGTCGGAGAAATCCTGCAGGTGCTGGCGCTGGATGTCGTGGTAGGTCAGCGCCGACACCGCCATCGGCACCTTCTGCAATGTTTCATTGCGCCGGTTGGCGGTGACGACGATGGTGCCGAGCGTGGTGACGGTGCCGGAACCCTGCGTCGGTTTCGTGGTGTTCTGATCTGGCGGCGCGTTCTGCGCATGCGCCAGCGGTGTTGCGGAAAGCAGCGCCGCGGCGATCGCGGCCGAGAGAAGCGAAACCCCATTGCGCCTTGTGTTCATGGACCACCCTCCCGAGCATGGCGACGACCCGCTGTCGGGTGGATTGTTACTACGGTCACATCTTCATGTCAATGTTATTTTGATATCAAATGCCGTCGCCGTTGCGGCGAATGCGTGGCCCGGGACTTTCATCACTTGCGACGTGGGCGTTCGCATGCTGCACTTGTGCGCTGTTCTTTCTGCACGGAGTGCAACGTGATGCGGACGATGTACAAGGCAGCGATGGTGGGCTTGCTGG
>DATEKI010000017.1:0-11484 GCA_035277545.1 Rhodanobacteraceae bacterium
GACCAGCTTGTCCTTGCGGGTCATGATGTTCTTCACCGGATCGTCCGGCTTCTTTTCGAAGCGCAGGTCGCGGCTGGTGACGATGCCGACCAGCTTGTTGCCCTCTTCCACCACCGGCACGCCGGAGATGTTGTGCGAGCGGGTGATGTGCATGACCTCGCCGATCGAGGTGTGCGGGCCGACCGTGAGCGGATCGCGGATCACGCCGGCCTCGAACTTCTTCACCAGCCGCACTTCCGCGGCTTGGGCCTCGACGGTCATGTTCTTGTGGATGATGCCGATGCCGCCGCACTGCGCCATGGTGATGGCGAGGCGCGCCTCGGTCACGGTATCCATGGCCGAGGACATCAAGGGGATGTTGAGGCGGATCGCGCGGGTCAGGCGGGTCGAGGTGTCGACGTCGCGCGGCAGAACGGAAGAATGGGCGGGGACGAGGTAAACATCGTCGTAGGTCAGAGCCTCGGCGAGGATGCGCATTGGATGCTGTCCGTCAATGCAATGCGCAATTATACGCCGCTTGTGTCCGCCGTTCTATAAGGGGTCGATGGCTTGCGCGGCTTCCAGCGTGTTTTCCATCAGCGTCGCCACGGTCATCGGCCCGACGCCACCCGGCACCGGCGTGATCCAGGACGCGCGCTCGGCGGCGGGCTTGAAATCCACGTCACCGACCAGGTGCCCGTTCTCCATGCGGTTGATGCCGACGTCGATCACCACCGCCCCGGGCTTGATCCATTCTCCCTTGACGATGCCCGGCCTGCCGACCGCGGCGACCACGATGTCGCCTTCGCGCACGTAATGCTCCAACCCCTGCGTGAACTTGTGGCAGCACGTCGTGGTGCATCCCGCGATCAACAGCTCCAGTGCCAGCGGACGCCCCACATGGTTGGACACGCCCACCACCACGGCGTGCTGGCCACGCACCGGACGATCGGTGTGTCCAAGCAGCGTCATCACGCCCTTGGGCGTGCACGGACGCAGGCCGAAACGGCGCAATGCGAGGTGGCCGAGATTGATGGCGCTGAAGCCATCGACATCCTTGCTTGGATCGATGCGGTCGATCAACGCGGCCGCATTGACATGCAGTGGGAGCGGCAGCTGGACCAGGATGCCGTGCACCGCCGGATCGGCATTCAGGCGATCGACCAGCGCGAACAGGTCCGTTTCGCTCGTCTGCGCCGGCAGGTCGAAGTCGAACGACCGGAAGCCGACCTGCTGGCAGGCCTTGCGCTTGTTGCGCACGTACACGGCGGAAGCCGGGTCGGCCCCGACCAGCACCACCGCAAGGCCCGGCGCCACCCGTCCCGCACCCATCCTGGCTTCGACCCCGGCCGCGACGCGGTCCAGCACTTCGCCCGCGATCTTGCGTCCGTCGAGAATGCGCGCAGTCATGGTGTCGGTCACCCCAAAGTGTTCATTATCGGGGCGTGGCGCAGGACACACAATGGCGCATCGTGGCAGGCGTTTATCCGCATTCGTTACGCAGATCACGGCATCGGCGCGACGCGTCCCGCTAGCGTATCGCGTCAGGAACAGGACTGAATCCATCGCCCTGAGAGACAATCGATGATCGAAGCAACTGAATTGCAGGCGGCCGTCCTGCGACGCCTGCTGAAACACCTCAACGAGGAACGTCCGGACGTCCAGAACATCGACTTGATGAACCTCGCCGGATTCTGCCGAAACTGTCTCGCGGACTGGTACCGCGAAGCCGCCGCCGATCGTGGCCTGGACCTCAGCAAGGAGGAAGCGCGCGACGCCATCTACGGCATGCCCTTCGAAGAATGGAAGGCGCAACACCAGAAGGAGGCGACGCCCGAGCAAATGGCTGCGTTCCATGCCGCCCAACAACACAACGGCCACGCGGCGTAGCGAATCGGCCCGTCAGGCACCCGCGCAGAACGCCTCGTAATCCACGTAGCCAGGAAACGCCCTGCCCAGCGCGCACACCGTGCATTCGGGATCGGGCGCGAGCCGCGTTTCGTGGAAGCGCATCGTCAGCGCGTCGAACATCAGCACGCGGCCGGCGAGCGATTCGCCGATGCCGAGGATCAACTTGATCGCCTCGGTAGCCTGCAGCATTCCGACCACGCCCGGCAGTACGCCCAGCACGCCGGCTTCGGAACAGTTCGGCGCGTCCTCCGGTGCCGGTGGCTGCGGGAACAGGCAGCGATAGCACGGCGCCTTGCCGCGATGCCGGCCGGCGTCGAACACGCTCACCTGGCCTTGGAAACGCTGCACCGCGCCGTACACCAGCGGGATGCCGAGTTTCACGCAGGCATCGTTCAAGAGATAACGCGCCTGGAAATTGTCGGCGCCGTCCAGCACGACGTCGGCGCCTTCGAGCAGGGCATCGACGTTGGACGAGGTGACGCGCTCGCGCAGGCCTTCCAGGCGCACGCGCGGATTCAGTCCGTGCAGCGCATGCGCGGCGGAATCGAGTTTCGACATGCCGATGCGATCGTCCGTGTGCAGGATCTGCCGTTGCAGGTTGCTGCGCTCGACCATGTCGTCGTCGGCGATCACCAGCGTGCCGACGCCGGCGGCGGCGAGGTAGAACGCCGCGGGT
Organism: Rhodanobacteraceae bacterium; assembly: GCA_035277545.1. GTDB lineage: Bacteria > Pseudomonadota > Gammaproteobacteria > Xanthomonadales > Rhodanobacteraceae > 66-474. The sequence goes on from DATEKI010000017.1 coordinate 2,567, forward strand.
GAACCCAAGCCTCCCGCGCCCAGCACCGCCACGCGCGCCGATTCCAGCTTGCGCTGGCCGGCTTCGCCGACTTCGGGCAGCCTCAGGTGGCGCGAATAGCGGTCGTAAAAATCCTGGTCGCCACCCGCTCTGGCCATCGGCAGGCCTTCCTCGATCCACCGCGCGGTGCCACCAGCGACCGAAGCCACGTTGGTGTAGCCCATTTGTTGCAGTACTTGCGCCGCCATCAGGGAACGCTGGCCATGCGCGCAAATGGTGAGGATTTCCGCATCAGGATCGGGCGCAACTTCCCTCACACGCCCGGCAACTTCGCCACGCGGCAGCGGCACCGCGCCCTCGGCCATGCCCGTGGCGTGTTCGACGGTTTCGCGGACGTCCAGAAGCAGCGCGCCGGATTGCAGGCGTTGCAGGGCTTCGCGTGGGGAAATTTCACGAACGGTCATGTGTTGATTATCGCGCATCATCCGGCCACAGCGTCACCACATCGCCACGCCTGTATTCCTTTTCGCCTTCCGGCAGCAGCGCGAGCGCGTCGGTTTCGGCGAGGCCGCGCAACATCCCGGAGCCCTGCTTCGCGTGCAGCATTGCCCATTGCACGCCTTCTTCATCGGTGCGCAGGCTGCAACGCGCAAACTCGGTGCGCGCGTGGCGTTTGTCCAGTGGAGCATCGAGGCGCGCGCGGCCCGGCTCCGGCACGACGGAGACAGCCATCATCGCGCGCAAGGCGAAAGCAGCGAAAACGCGGTAAGTCACCGCCGATGCAACCGGGTTGCCCGGCAAACCGAAATAGAGGCAAGCGCCGATCTGGCCGAACAGCGTCGGCATGCCTGGTTTCAGGCGGACCTTGTGGAAATGGATTTCCCCGATGGCGCGCAAGACATCCGGCAAATGATCGGCCTCGCCCGCCGACACGCCGCCGCTGGTGATGATGAGGTCGGCCTCCACTGCCGCATCCAGCAACGCGAGGCGCAAGGCTTCCGGGTCATCGCGCACGCAGCGTTGCACGACAACCCGCGCGCCCGAGTCGCGCGCCAGCGCCGCCAGCATCAATGCGTTGGACTCGTGGATCTGCCCGAAGCCGAGCGGCTGTCCGGGCGGAACCAGTTCATTGCCGGTGGCGACCACCGCGATGCGCGGCGGCCGGCGAACCGATACCCGATCGATGCCGAGCGCGGCAAGCACCGCCAGTTGCGCGGCGCCGAGCGGCGTGCCGGCCGCGAATGCGAGATCGCCCTGCGCGTAATCCTCGCCGGCGGCACGCACATTGGCGCCAGCCTTCCCGCCGGCTTTCACCACCACGTATTCGCCTTCGACGAAAGCGTTCTCCTTGATCACCACGGTGTCTGCGCCGGTTGGCATCGGCGCGCCGGTGGTGATGCGCACGCACTGCCCTTGCCCGACTTCCGGTGCGGACGTCGCGCCTGCGAACACATCGCCGATCAGCCTGAACCTGCGTTCGTCTTGCGCAGGCAGGTCGGCTCTGCGCAGTGCGAAGCCGTCCATCGCGGAGTTCGCGAAAGGCGGCAACGGTTGCGGCGCGCGGCTGTCCCCGGCCAGGACGCAGCCATGGGCATCGACGAGCGTCACCGTTTCGATCGGCAAGCGATGCTGCGCCGCGCGGCTCGCGACGATCTGCAGCGCCTGTTCAAGGCCGATGCGGGTCGGGTACGAAGGGTCAGCCATGCGTGCGCTCGTAGTCGCGGAAATCCTCGGGCGTGTTGAGATTATGGAACGCGTCGCGCACATCGTCGAAATCGACCGCCAGCGCGCCACGTGCGGCGAGCCAGCGCGTCGGCGAGCCATGGTCGCGCAGGGCCAATTGCGCCGATGCATGCCAGGCTTCCGGCGTCGAGCCGACGCGATACATCGCAAACAACGGCTCCCGCTTGCCGGCGATGCAGGCGAGTGCGCAAACCGCATCGTCATTCGCTGACAACGCTTCGAGCAGCCGCTTGGCGAGGTCGCCCGGCGGATCGGGACAATCCACGGGCACGGTCAACAGCCAGTCCGGCAACGCATGCCGGTTGGCTTGCAGGAACGCGAATGCCGCGGCAAGCCCGGCGAGCGGGCCGGCATGACCCACGATCTCGTCGTGGATCGCCGGCGCTAGCCCGGCATGGGTATCGATGTTGCGGTTGGCGACGATCAGCATGCGCCCGCATTGATGGCGCAGCCGCTCCAGCACGTGTTCGACCAGTGGACGCCCGCACAATGGAAGCAAACCCTTGTCCGCATCGCCCACGCGGCTCCCGGCCCCGCCCGCCAGCACCACTCCCAGAACGCGGACTCCATCAACCGCCACGGATGGCACAGGCGCTGGCGGCCGGATCACCGCTGCGCGGTGCCCGGAATGGCGAATGAAAACGTGCCGGGATCCTGTTCATCCCTTGCCGCGCACGTGGCGGATCATCCGCCTGCGCTTGCGCTGTTGGCTTTCCGTGAGCACGTTGCGCCTGCCGGCGTACGGATTTTCGCCTTCGCGGAATTCGATGCGGATGGGCGTACCCTCCAGCTTGTAGCGCTTGCGGAAGAAGTTTTCGAGATAACGCCGGTAGCTGTCCGCGATGTGTTTGGTGCGGCTGCCGTGGATCACGATGGTCGGCGGATGATCGCCGCCGGGATGCGCGAAACGCAGCTTGGGCGAATGGCCGCGCACCAGCGGCGGCTGGTGGGCCGCCACGGCTTTTTCCAGCGAACGCGTGAGGTCGGACGTGCCGAGTTCGCGCGCCGCGGAGGCCCCGGCACGGTCGATGGCCCGCATCAATTCGCGCAGCCCGGACCCGTGCTTCGCGGACAGGAAGACGATGCGCGCCCATTCCACGAACTGCAGTTTGCGTTCCAGCCCGGCCTTGCAGCGCTCGCGATCGTATTGTTCCAGGCCGTCCCATTTGTTGGCGACGATCACCAGCGCCCGGCCGGCTTCGAGTACCTGCCCGATCAAGGCCAGGTCCTGGTCCGTGACGCCTTCGCCGGCATCCAGCATCACCGCCGCGACATCGGCCGCTGCGATCGATTGCAGCGTCTTGATGACGCTGAATTTCTCCAGCGCGTCTTCGACGCGGCCACGCCGACGCACACCGGCGGTGTCGATCAGGACATACTGCTTGCCGTCGCGCTCCAGCGGAACATGGATCGAGTCGCGCGTGGTCCCGGCGATGTCGGAAACCACCACCCGCTCTTCGCCCAGCAGCCGATTGACCAGCGTGGACTTGCCGACGTTGGGCCGGCCGATGATGGCCACGCGCGTACCCGTGGCTTTGTCGTCACCTGTCGCTTCCGCATCGGCATCGGGCGGCAGCAATGGCTTCGTGGCAGCCAGCAACGCGTCGAGCCCACGCGCGTGCGCGGCGGCAATCGCGAATGTCGCGGCGACGCCGAGCACCGAAAATTCGGCAAGCGCGGCCTGCGCGTCCATGCCGTCGGTCTTGTTGACCGCCAATAAAACCGGTTTGCCTGCGCGGCGCAAGCGATCCAGGATCGCGCGGTCCTGCGGCAGCAGGCCATCACGCGCATCCACCAGCAACACGCAAGCGCAGGCTTCGTCGATCGCGAGCTGCACCTGCTTCTCGGTGAGTTCGTCAATGTCCACCCGTTCGCCGGAGAGGCCACCGGTATCGACCAGCACGAAAGGACGCTCGCCAAGCCGGCAGACGCCATAATGGCGATCGCGGGTGACACCCGGCAGGTCCGCGACCAGCGCGTCGCGGCTCTTCGTCAACGCGTTGAAGAGCGTGGACTTGCCGACATTGGGGCGTCCGACCAGGGCGACGACCGGCAACATGGCGCGCGCCCCTCAACGCGTCAGGGTGACGCGTTGATTCGGTAGGCAGCGACGTGTCCCTTCACATCTTCCACGTACACCGTGTCGCCGTTGACGACGGGCCGCGCGCGGATGGCATCCTTCGACAGGCGCACGCGTGCGGCGAGTTTGCCATCGGACAGGTCGAGCCAGTGAACGTAGCCTTCGACGCCGCCGACCACGGCGTACTTGTCCTGGATCGCGGGCGCGGTAAGCCAGTGATATTGCAGCGCGTCCTGCTTCCACATGTCGCCGCCGCCGTCCTTGGAGAACGCCCAGACGAGGGAATCATCGTCCACGCCAACCAGCTCCTTGTCGGCGACGCCCACGCCCACATAGCTGGAGAATGCATGCGTCCACGCCAGCTGGCCTTGCTGCGCATCGATCGCCGCAAGCTCACCGTGATACGCCGTGGCGTACAGGATGTTGCCGTCCAGCTGCAGGCTGTCATCGGCATCGTTCAACTTCTGGATGTCGGTGCGGCCTAGGCCCTTGGTGATCGGCAGCTTCCACTGGATCGCGCCGGTATCACTGCGCAGCGACACCACGTTGCCATCATCGCTGCCGAACATCACGACGCCGTGGGCCGCCAGCAACGGTCCGTTGCCGCGCAGGCTCAGCAGCGGCACGTTGGCCTGGTCATAGACCCATTTGCGCTCGCCGCTGTTGGCGTCGAACGCGTACACGTTGCCGGAATTGGTGCGTGCGTACACCACGCCCGCATCGATCGCGGGCGGCGAGATCACTTCGTCGTCGACTTCGGCGCTCCACAACTGCTTGCCGGTGGCCGCGTCCATCGCGTACACGTGTCCATCCAGCGTGCCGACCACCAGAAGGTTCCCGGAAACCGCCGGCCCGCCCGCGTAGCGGGCATCCGGTCCCGGCTTCTTGTGCTTGAACGGCCAGATTCCGTCGCCGACGCGCGTGGATTGCTTCCAGAGCGTCTTGCCGGTGGCGGCATCCAGCGCTTCGACCTTGCCGTCGGTGCTGATCAGGTACAGCTTGCCGTCCGCGAACGCGGGTTGCAGGCGAACGCCCGAGCGCCCGGCGCCATCGCCTATCCGCGTCGACCAGATCTTCTGCACTTGTACCGTCGGCGTGAATTCCACTAGCGGCTTGGGCGGCTGCAGGTTGCCGCCACGATTGAAGATCTTGTTCCACAGGCCGCAGCCCGACAACGCGAACACGGCGGCCAGCAGCGGCAACAACAGAAGGTGATGGCGCTTCATTGGCCCTGCTTCCCGGTCGAGGCAGCCTTCGGCTGCGTGAGATTGTCCAGCTTCATCTGCACGGCGCTGCGGCCGGGTGCATCCTTGTCGAGCTTGGCCAGCGCGTCCTGGTAGTCGGTTCGTGCGGCGTCGGGCTTCCCGAGTTTGAGCTGCGCATCGCCGCGAAGTTCCGCGGACATGGCTGTGTAATCGCCGGGTGGCACCTTGCCGAGCGCGGCCAACGCGTCCTGCGCCTTGCCGTCCGCCAGCAACGCGCGCGCCAGCCGCAGCGAGAACAAGGCCTGCAATGCGGGCTGCTTGCTGTTGGCCACTGCCCACTGCAGATTCTGCACGGCCTGTTTCAGGTTGTCCTTGCCGACGTCGTATTTGGCCACCGCCGCGCTTGCGAACGCGGCGTACGATGACTTCGCGTAATTCTTCTGCAGGTCGCCGAGTGCCGCTCCCATGGCCTGCTTGTTGCCGGACTGCACGGCGTTCTGCACCACCGCGAACTGCGAGGCGGCCTGCATTTCGGTATTCGCCTGGTGCGCCTGCCACTGGCGCCAACCGAAGATGAGCGCGAGCGCGAGGACCACGCCGACCGCCACGGCGATGCCGTTTTCCTTGATCCACTTGCGGACCTGTTCACCCTGCTCGTACTCGTCGTAATCTTCAAAGGCCATTGTTCACCCACGGAAGGACGCCCGCGCCCGGAAAGCCGCGCGGAAACGCAAAAGCATACAAGAGTTAGGGTTTGTGAACGCTATGCCACGTGAGCCGCGTTGCTTCCGCAGCGGCGGCCAGACGAGGCGCGCGCCGCAGCGCCATGGTGGTTCCATGGTCAAGGCGCGCACCGAAGGATGGCGGCCGCTGCGGAGCAACCCTCCGGGCCGGGGCCCTTGGCCCGCATGGCTGCGTCATCGCTCGTCTATGTATCGACATACATCTTCCTCACTCTTCCTTGCCCTGCAGGCCAAGGGCCGCCGGCGCGGCCATGTGGCATAGCGTTCAAAGGCCCTAGTCGTTTTCGCTCGCGCCCGGCGATCCGAACACGTCGAAGTGGGCGACATTGGCGTGCCCGACCGAATCCAGGGCGAAGGGCTGGCCGTCGCGCGTCACGCTCACGCCGCCCGCATTGCCAAGCGTCACGTGCAGGACGCCCGTCGAATGCCAGCTGCGGCTGTCGCCCGCGTGCAACATGCCCGAATCGATCTTGTTGCCATCCGCATCGGTGATCTCGAACCAGCAATCCGCGCTGGCGTTCAGCGTGAGCGTGTGCTGGCCCGAGGGCGTGGCGACTGAGGGCGCCTTGCCGGCAACCGGTATCGACGCGCCCTCGTCGTTCAGGCCGATCGCCGCGAACGGCGTCATCGACGCGCGGAACGGCGTGTCATCGACCTTCGGCGGAACAGTGGCGACGTGCGGCACTGTCACGTTTGCAGACGGTGCCGCGGCGGAAGCCGTCGGCTGGTCCAGCGAAACGATCCGCGCGGTTGGTCGGTGCAGGCCGCCGCGCAACCCCAACAGCACCAGCGGGACCGCGATGGTCGCGGTGAGGACGATGTAGGTGGCGGCAGTGCCATAACGCTGCAACAGCCAGCGCGTCTGGGACGTGCGGGCGACGGACACCAGCGCGGGTTGTTCAGGCGGCGCGACCGCGCGCAGCACGTCATCGCAACTGCCGGGCGGAAGGCCCAGGAAACGCGCGTAGCTGTTCAATGCGCCGCGCAGGAACACGAAATGCTCGGGCGATCCGAAGTCCTCGCCTTCCAGCCGCTCGAGCACCTTGATGGGCAGGTGCAACTGGCGACCGCAATCGGCGACTGAAAGCGCACGCGCTTCGCGGGCCGCGCGCAGGCGCGATCCAATCGAACTCCCGGAGCCTTCGAGGCGATGCTCCGCCACGGGCTCGGCGGCTGGCGCGCGCGTTTTCGGCGCCGCCTCTGAAAACAAATCCTCGGTGTCCTGATGATCAATCATGGTCCGGGCCGCTCAAAGACTGTGCCTGCGTCGAATTCGGAAACTGATCCTGCAGGCGGTTGGAATAATTGGTGGCCATGTCCTTGTCACCAAGACGGGTGGCGATCTGGTAGCCGAGCAGCAGCGATTGGGGCGTGGCCTGCCCCGCGGTTTCGAAACGCTGCATGTAGCCGCGTGCCTCGAACGCCTTGTTCTGGTCGAGTTCGAGCTGCGCCATGTCCAGCAGCGCCGGGCCGTACCCGGACTGGATCTCCAGTGCCTTGCGCAGGTACGGCTCGGCGGCGGTGTAATCCTTGAATTTCAACAGGCAGGCGCCGGCGTTGGTATTGGCCACTTCCGGGGTCTTGTAGAACGGATCGGCCAGCGCGCGCTGGAAATACTTCATCGCGTCCTGGCGGTTGCCACGTTCGCACAGGAACTTGCCGTAGTTGTTGTTGGTGTCCCCGTTCGAAGGGTCCAGGGAGATCGCCTTGCGGAACTCCTGGTCGGCTTCCGGCATCCGGTCGATGCGCCAATACAGGATCGCCAGCAGGGTGTGCGCGGGCACGTACTTGTCATCGAAGCCCACCGCCTTGTTCAATGCGGTCTCGGCTTGCTTCAAGTGACCCTGGCCCATGTAGACGGCTGCCAGCTGGGTATGGGTCTGTGCTGCGGACTGCTTGTCTTCCTGGGTCGTGTCGTGCGGTGCCTGCTTGAGGTTGCCCATCGGCGACGGGTATTTGATGATGCCCGGGTCGTGCTTGCACGCTCCCAGTCCCAGTGCGAGCACCATCGCCGCCAACACATAGCCGGACCTACGCTGCATGCGCCTGCACCCCTTGTGATTGAGCCGCTTCGACACGGCGCTGGAATTCCGCGTGGCGGCGGGTGCGATCCGCCACCTTGCCCTTCAACTGGCCGCACGCGGCGTCGATGTCCTCGCCGCGGGTGCGGCGCACCATGGCCTGCACGCCGGCATTCAACAGGATGGTCTGGAAATCGCGGATGACCGCCTCGTCCGAACGCTCGTATTGCGTGCCGGGGAACGGATTGAATGGAATCAGGTTCACCTTGGCCGGGAGGCGACGCATCAACTTGACCAGTTGCTTCGCGAGCGCCGGCGTATCGTTGATGCCGCGCATCAACGTGTATTCGAAGGTGATCGTCGCGCGGGGTTTGCGCGCCGCATAACGCGCGCAGGCATCGAGCAGTTCGTCGATGCCCCAGCGCTTGTTGAGGGGCACCAGTTGCGTGCGCAATTCGTCGTTGGGCGCATGCAGCGACACCGCCAGCGACACGTCGGCGACTTCGCCCAGCTTGTCGATCATCGGCACCACGCCCGCGGTCGAAAGCGTGACGCGCTTGGAGGCGAGTCCGAAACCGAGGTCGTCGCGCATCAGGCTCATGGCCTTGACGACGTTGTCGAAGTTCAGGAGCGGCTCGCCCATGCCCATCATCACCACGTTGGTGATGCGGCGCTGCTGATGGGTGACGTTGCCGAGCTGCTTCGCCGCGTGCCATACCTGCCCGATGATCTCGGACGCGGCGAGGTTGCGGTTGAAACCCTGCGTACCCGTGGAACAGAACCGGCAATTCAGGCCGCAGCCGATCTGCGAGGACACGCACAGGGTGCCGCGCGTCGGCTCCGGGATGTACACGGTCTCGACCGCGTTGCCCGCGTCCATGCCCAGCAGCCACTTGCGGGTACCATCGCTGGAAGCCTTGTCCAGCAAGGCTTTGGGTGGCGCGACCACCGCTACTTCGGGGAGTTTTTCGCGCAAGGATTTGCCGAGATCGGTCATCGCCCCGAAATCGTTTTCGAGGCGGTGGTAGATCCACTTCATCACCTGATCGGCGCGATACGGCTTCTCGCCAAGCCCGGCGAAGAAGTCACGCATTCCGTCGCGATCGAAGTCCAGCAGATTGGCACGGGCCACGTCGGCCATGTGCAT
>DATEKI010000018.1:0-17764 GCA_035277545.1 Rhodanobacteraceae bacterium
CCGTATGGGGCGGCGCCAACGATGTGTTCTACAACGTGGCGCTGGCGCAACTCGGGATGCTGACGCCACAGCAGGTACAAGCCAATTTGCAAACTGCCGCCGCCACCGAGCTCGGGATGATCCAGTCGCTGGGCAAGGCCGGCGCGCGCTACGTCATGGTGTTCAACCTGCCCAATATCGGGGTCACACCGTCCGCCCTTGCATCCGGCCCACAGGGCGCGGCCCAGTTGACCGGTTTGTCGATTCTCTACAACAGCACCTTGAACAGCGGGCTCGCCAACGCCGGCGTCAACATCATCCCGGTGAATACCTACGCGATCCTCAACGAACTCGTGGCGGATCCGGCCCGCTACGGTTTCACCAATGCGACCCAGCCCGCCTGCACGGGCAGCTCGTTCGGATGTCTGCCAGCCGGCACGCCGGGGGCAACGTCCACCTATCAGCCCGGCACGGAGAATACCTACGTGTTCGCCGATGGCGTGCACCCGACCACCGCCGCGCACGCGATGCTGGCGCAGTACGCGGAGTCGATCATCACCGCGCCGGGCGAAATGTCGCTGCTGGGCGAAGCGCCGTTGCAGATCAACGAAAGCCTCAACCGCTCGATCACCAACCAAGCCACCAGCAGCCTCGCCAAAGCGCCCGGCAACGGCCTGCGCGTGTGGGCCAGCTACGACTATGCGCGCCAGCGGCTCGATGCGCAGGTCAATTCGCCCAAGAGCAGCAACGACGCCAATACCCTGAGCGTCGGCGCCGACATCCATCCGTCCGACGCGCTGACCGCAGGCCTCGCGTTCACCGCGGGCCAACAGAAAGACAACTTCGCCGGCAACGCCGGCGGCTTCAAGCTGCAGGACCTGCTGGCCAGCGGCTACGTGATGTGGGGCTGGGACCAGGCCTACTTCGGCGCCATCGGCAGCTTCGGGCACCTCGGTTACAGCGACATCCATCGCAACATTCCCATCGGTCCGGCGGTGCGTTACGAATCCGGCACGGCCTCCGGTTACCACACCGCGTTGGCATTGACCGGCGGCTGGTGGATCAACTTCGGCAACTGGCGCACGGGACCGTACGCGGATCTTTCGTGGCAACACGCGCACGTCGACGGCTACAGCGAGAATGGCAACGACGCCACCGCGATGACTTTCGGCAACCAGGACCGCCACGCCCTGATCGGCACGCTGGGCTGGCAGCTCACCGGCAACCTGCAAACCGGCGGCATGACCTTGCATCCGTTCGCACGCGTTGCATGGAACCACGACAACGATGCCGATCCACGCGATGTCACGGCGGGCCTGGTCAGCATGCCGGGCACCTTCGCACTGCCGGGCTTCATGCCTGACAAGAACTGGGGCAGCGCGGGCGTCGGGCTGGCCGCCGACTTCACGCCGAACTTCTCCGGCTGGATCGGTTACGACGGCCGCTTCTCGGATTCCAGCCAGCGCGTCGACAGCCTCAATCTCGGTGCCAAGTTCCGGTTCTGAGCTGCGCCTTCGTTGCAACAAAAAAACCGCGCGTCGCGAGACGCGCGGTTTTCATTTCCGGAGACGCGAAGCTTCAGTGCTTCTTGCTGAACCGCTTGAACTCCGCTTCGGCCTGATCGTGCAGCGCCTTCGCCTGCGCGTCGGACATGCTTGACGTCTTGCCGCCACTGACGACCTGGTTCAACACCAGCACGCCTTCGTTGCCCCAACCGACCCGCTGGGTCGACGTCGGCGGCGCATCGGCCTTCGGCATCTGTTCCTGCACGACAACCCAGGGCAGCGAATCGCGATAGGCGTATTCGGTCTTGGTGAAGCCCTTGTCGGCCTGGTTCACCTGCTCGATGATGAACTCGACGCCATGGACGTCGCTGAACACCTGCCAGCTCCTTGATTCGCCGATCTTGCTGGCGGTGCCGCTCTTGACCGTCATGCCGCCGGTCTGGCGTTTCGCATTGTTGAAATCATCCAGCATCTTCTCGGCGGCCGTCGGTTCCGCCACCAACGTCAGATCGACTTTGGCCGGCTGCCCGCGCGTCAGCACCGGCTGCTGCAGTTTGGTCGTATAGGTGCGGCCATTGTCCTGCATGGTGGCCTGCAGGACATACAAGTCATTGGCGTTGATGGCCGACGCCGAAAACGGAATATGGAACGCCTGCGGGAACCTGGGCGGATTGAAATCCTGCTTGTTCACCGTCGCGCCCGGCTGCTGGGTGACATCCACCAGCGACAACTCGAGCGTGGCCTGCGGCGTCACCGTGGCCGTGGCGTCCTGCAACTTGACCGTGCCGGTCACTGCCGTGGCCGCCGGTGCCGGCGTGCCCGCGCCGGACGCGGATGCGGCGGCGCTCGAAGCGGATGAGGTATTGCCGGACGAATTGGATGCGCCGCAACCGGCAAGGATCAGCGTGGCAAGAAACAGCGGCGCAACAGCAAGCTTTTGCATGGAGGTTCCTCGAGGATGGAGCCGGTCCGCACCGGACGGCGACCTGGTCGCCAGGCATACACGGGCCAGAACTTTCATGGTACCGCGCCCGGGGTTACGACGAAAGCCATCGTGCGACGGATGTTCATCCCTTGGGGGCGTGCAGGAGCCCTCGACGAGGGTTCCCAACACCCGAGAGCTCCTTCCTTTCTCGTATCTTTCATAAGGATTGCACCGTTGTTAATTTGTTGCTAATGTGAACGTGGCGTTAACTCGTCCCGCTCCTGCCCAGTCACGAAATCGAGGGATTCCAGGGCATGAGTCGCAACCGGCGTTTCGTCGACGCACGCCGGCCCACCACCACTGAACTTTGTTTTCGCTTACCGGGGAGTACTCCTGATGAACCGCAAGCTCTTGGCCTCGGCCATCTGCGCCAGCCTTTTCGTCGCCGCGACGGCGTATGCGCAAGACAACCCTGCACCTGCCCAACAGGCGCAGGATCAGTCCACTGCCGCCCAGTCGAACACCACTGCCCAGACCGACAAGAAAAAGGAACCCAAGACCCTCAACACGGTCACGGTCACGGGTTCGTTGATTCCGCAGTCGCAGATCGAGACTGCCAATCCGGTGATCACGATCACTGCGCAAGAGATGCAGCAAAAGGGCTTCTCGAATGTCTACGACGCACTGCGCGCCCAACCACTTTCGACCGGCGCGGTGCAGGACAGCACCTTCTCGGCCGGTTTTACACCGGGCGCGGAAACCATCAGCCTCTTGGGCTTGCCACCCGACTTCACCCTGTTCCTGTTGAATGGCCGGCCGATGGCGGACTTCCCGCTGCTATACAACGGTTCCGCCAACTTCACCGACCTCTCCAACATCCCGATGTCGATGGTGGACCATATCGACATCCTCCCCGGCAACCAGTCGTCGATCTACGGTTCTTCGGCCATCGCGGGCGTGGTCAACGTGGTGCTGAAGAAGAAGTTGCAGGGCTACAACCTGGAATACCGTGCTGGCGGTTACAGTGACGGCGGTGGCCAGCAACAGCGCATCAACTTCTCGGGCGGTTACAACAACGACAAGCTGAGCGTTCTGTATTCGTTCCAGGCGGACGACCAGCACCCGATGTTCGGCTACAACCGCGATTTGACTTCTTCCACGCTCAGCAATCCCAACCCCAGCGCGCGCAACGCAACGCCGGCGGTGGTGGCCTGGTTCGCGGATTCTTACAGGGACGCCAACGGCAAGCGTCATGGATTCAACCATTACTATGACCCGAACGACTACGGCGGCTGCGGCTCGCTGAACGGTTTGTTCGGCGGCACCGTCACGCGCCAGGAGCGCCCCAATCGCGCAGGTACGAAGGGACAGGATCCCGGGTATTACTGCGGCAGTTACACGGAGCTGGGCTATTCCACGCTGCAGAACAAGAAGCGCGATTACTCCGGTTACGTCAATTTCACCTACCAGATCAATAACAACGCACAGTTGTTCGGCAGCCTGCTGTACGCGTATCAGAAACAGCGCACTTACTCCGGTCCGAACTACAACTGGTGGGCGCCTGACGGTGGCAACTACATCTGGAATCCAGCGACGCAACAGCTGGAATTCTACGAAAAGCTGTTCTCGCCCGAGGAAATCGGCGGCCCCCTGGTCAACGCCGACAACCAGACCGCGAAGATGTACAACGGTGATATCGGCATCCGCGGCAGCTTCGGCGACTCCAACTGGAACTACGAGGGATACCTCTCACGTTCCGACTACAAGGTAGCCGACAAGCAATTGCGCCCGCTGAACGGACCCGTCGAGGATTTCTTCCGCAGCCAGTTCCTCGGTCCGCAGAACGGCACCTATTACGGCTACGCCGTGTACACGCCCGATTTTTCGAAATTCCTGAAGCCGATCACCCCGGCCGACTACCGCGGGTTCTCCGACTATATCCGCAGTGACTCGCACACCTACACCCAAATCGCCAACGTGCAGATCACCAACTCGTCATTGTTCCATCTGCCGGGGGGCGACGTGGGCTTTGCCGCGTTGCTGCAGGCGGGCAACCAGTACTGGAACAACCCGACCGACCCGCGGGTGATCGCCGGCGATTTCTGGGGCCTGACCGGGACCTCCGGCAGCGGCAAGCGCGACAATTACGCCGCGGCGGTGGAATTCCTTGTTCCGATCTTCAGCAAACTCACCGCCGACGTTTCCGCGCGTTACGACGGCTACAAGAACGTGGACGCCAGCTCGGACAGCAAACCCACCTACAAGATCGGCTTGGAGTACCGTCCGCTCGATACCCTGCTGCTGCGCGCCAACTACGCTACCGCGTTCCGTGCGCCCGACATGGCCAACGTGTTCCAAGGACCCAGCGGGTATTACAGCTCGACCACGGATTACTACAAGTGCGAAAAATATGATGCCGGCGTGCCGCTGCCGGACTGCGCTTGGGACAGCGTGCAGTACAAGGGCTTCCAGGAAGGCAACCACAAGCTGAAATCGATCACCGCGAAATCCTGGGGCTACGGCGTGGTGTGGTCGCCGACCAACAAGTTCACCGTCAAGGCCGACTACTACGACATCAGCATCAAGAACGAGATCAGCCCGTTGAGCGTCGATGGTCTGATGCGCACCGAAGCCCAATGCCGACTCGGACAGCTCGATATCAATTCGCCGACGTGCGTGGACGCCTTGGAACGCATCGCGCGCACCGCGGTCAACACCGACCCGAGGTTCTCCGAGAACATCCAGAGCATCACGGTGGGGCCGATCAATGTGTCCAACGAACACGTCAAGGGAATCGTCGCTTCGCTCGACTACAGGCTCGACGCAGGCCGCTTCGGCGACTTCACCTTCGGCGCGCGCTACAACGACACCTTGCACCACAGCTACCAGCAGTATCCGAATGACCCCTCGCACGACCTGCTGCACGAGCCGGAATGGTCCAGCGAGTTCAAGACCATCTTCACGGGTTCCGTGACCTGGGACATCGGCAAGTGGAGCACGACGGTACTGGGGCAGCGTTTTGGCGCCACCCCGAACTACGCCGCGCAGGTGTATGGCTGGGGCGGTGGCTCGGGCGCAAATGCCGTCGCAGGTACCGTGGCACCCTGGATGGTGTACAACGCCAGCGTCAAATACCAGGTGACGCCCGACATCTCGACCCAGTTGATCGTCAACAACGTGTTCGATTCGATGCCGCCGCGCGACAAGACGTGGGTGGGCTGGCCGTACTACAACCAGTTCAACTACAACCCGTTCGGCCGCATCATCTGGCTGGATTTGAACATCCACTTCGGAAAGTAGCCCGAACAGACATAGGCAATGTTCGCGATGGGGCCGGCACATGCCGGCCCCTTTTTTGAAGAAGCCGCGGCCCTGGGTCTGCAGCGCTGCAGCGCTGCACGGGATGGTTCGCGACCACGCAACACCGCGCGTTCAACAGCCCTTGCAGGTTCCCGCCGGATCCGTCTCCCGGTTGCTTGTCGCGCCCCTTCGCCGATTTGCCGGGTTTTTGCACCGCGGGGATTCACAGGGCCCCTCTATCTGGTTGCCCGGCGTGGCTCGGGCAACCTTCGGCGGCCCAAGGCAGCCGCAAAACGCGCCTGGGAAGCCCTTGCGCAATCCTTAAGATTACGTTAGCGTCGCCACGGTACTGCTACCGGGGACAGTGCAGGACGACCTTGGAGGGGGGCAACCAACCCCAAGGTCGAGTGCGCCTGCATGCGTCCCGGCATCCCCGCAAAGCGGACCAGGGACTCTGCAGCAGTCTCTACTCTTCGGGGAGCTCCGCAATGAACCGCAAGTTGTTGGCCACGGCCATCTGCGCCGGCTTGTTCGCGACCGGTGGTGCGTACGCGCAAACCACGTCCACCAACACCACGCAAGACCAATCGAACCAGGCATCCGCCAGCCAGAGTTCGAACACGCCTCAAAAAAAGAAGACCTTGCAGACGATCACGGTGACGGGTTCGCTGATCCCGCAATCGCAGATCGAGACCGCCAACCCGGTCATAACCCTGTCCGCCCAGAAACTGCAGGCACAGGGCTTCGGCACGGTGTACGAAGCGCTGCGTGCGCAGCCACTGTCGACGGGCGCCGTCCAGGACAACCAGTTCACCGGGGGCTTCACTCCCGGCGCGCAGACCATCAGCTTGCTGGGCCTTGACCCCGGGTTCACGCTGTTCCTGATCAACGGCCACCCGATGGCCGATTATCCGCTGCTCTACAACGGGTCGAGCAACTTCGTCGACCTGTCAAGCATCCCGGTCGGCATGGTCGACCACATCGACATCCTGCCGGGCAACCAGTCGTCCATTTACGGTTCCAGCGCCATCGCGGGCGTGGTCAACGTGATCCTCAAGCAGAAAATGGAGGGTTACGAGCTGAATCTGCGCGGGGGTGGTTACACAGGCGGCGGCGGATCCAACGAGCGCCTGGAATTCCTGGGCGGCTACAACACCGACAAGCTCAGCATGATCTACGGCGTCCAGCTGAGCAATCAGCAACCGATGTTCGGCTATCAGCGCTCGCTGACGGATAAACAGTTCATCGCTTCGCGTGTATTCCTCGACTTGAACGGCAACACCGGGCTTTACAACGACCCGGGCGCTGCCGCGTGCGGACCGGTCTCCGGCCTGTACGGCGGGACCGTCAGCTACCAGAACCGCCCGAACCACGGCTTCTACTGCGGCAGCAAGTTCGCCAACGGGTACGCCACGATCCTCAACAAGCAGAAATCGGCAACCGGGTACTTCAACGCCACCTACTCGCTGAACAACGACACCCAGCTTTACGCCAACGTCCTCTACAACGTCAGCAACACCCGCTTCACCGGCGGCCCGTATTTCTGGGGCGGCAATCGGCAAATGGGCCAAGGCTATATCGTCAATGCGGACACCGGTGAGTTCGAGCTGTTCCAGCACATCTTCGCGCCTGAGGAAATCGGCAACTGGGATTTGTACTCGACGCGCGACCTCGAGCGCACCTACAACGCCTGGGCGGGCGTCAAAGGCTCGATGGGTGATTCGAACTGGAATTACGACGTGTTCTTCGCGCGCTCGCAGCAGAACCTGAGCGAATCGCAGCGCTGGCCCTTGAACGACGCTGTCAACCAGTTCTTCCAGAACCAGTTTCTGGGGCCCATGCTGGGTACGTACTACGGCTATCCCATCTACAGCCCGAACAAGGCCAACTTCTACAAGCCGCTGACACCCGCCCAGTACGCCACGTTCAACGGTGACATCCAGAGCCGCAATTCGACCTGGACCCAGAACTTCAACATCCAGCTCACCAACGATGACCTGTTCGATCTGCCGGCCGGCCCGGTCGGCTTCGCGGGCATCGCCCAGATCGGCGAGCAGATGTGGTCGAATCCGAACGATCCACGCGTGATCGCGGGCGACTTCTATGGCCTGACCGGAACGTCGGGCGGCGGTGCGCGCAACAATTGGGCCTATTCCGGCGAACTGCGCATTCCGATCTTCAAGATGTTGACCGCCGACATTTCCGGACGCTACGACCAGTACAGCAACCATGGCGGTGGCGTGGATGGTGATTCCACCTACAAGGTCGGCCTGGAATTCCGGCCCATCGACACGCTGATGTTTCGCGGTACCTATTCAACGGGTTTCCGCGCCCCGGACATGGCCTATGTATTCGGCGGTCAAAGCGGCTTCTTCCAGCCCGGCCTGACCGACTACTACCGTTGCGCCATCCAGCAGCCGAACGTGCCGCTCGACCAGTGCAAATACTTTGCAGACCAGGACCCGTTCGCCCTGCATACGGGCAACCTCAACCTGAAATCGATCACATCGAAGTCAGCCGGCTTCGGCGTGGTGTGGTCGCCCACCAGCGACTTCGACGTCAAGGTGGATTACTACAACATCCGGATCACCAACGAAGTGCAGCTGCAGTCCATCGATAGCCTGTTGAAGACCGAGGCGCAATGCCGCCTGGGCCAGTTGGACATCAACTCACCAACCTGCGTCCAGGCCCTCGCCAACGTGACGCGAAGCCCGGCCAGCAGCAACCCCAATCTTTCCGAGGCGCTGCAGCAGGTGCACGTGCTCCCGATCAATATCGCCAACGAGCACGTCTCGGGCATCGTTGCATCGCTGGACTACAACTGGGATATCGGCCGCTACGGCAAGCTGGAGATGGGAGCCCAGTACAACGTCACGTTGAAGCACACCCAGCAGTTTGCCCCGGGCGACCCGGTGGTCGATTTGCTGCGTCAGCCGAACGTCAACCCCTACTCGACCGAGTTCAAGACCATCGCCAACGCGCACGTCTCCTGGTCGATCGGCAAATGGACCACGACCCTGTTCGGGACACGCTATGGCAAGACCGCCAACTACAACGCGCAAACCTACGGCTATGGCACGCCGGGCGCGGGCGCGGTGGCTCCCTGGATGCTGTACAACGGCAGCGTCGCGTACGACATCACGCCGGACATGAAGATCAGCGCGATCGTCAACAACATCATGAACTCGATGCCGCCGAGCGACGCATCGGCAAACGCCACGCCGGGCCTGACGAGCCCGTATTACAACGAATTCAACTACAACCCCTATGGGCGGCAGTTCTGGGTCGAGTTCGACTGGAAGTTCGGCCAGCACTGACGTTTGCCGGGTTTCCACTGCCAGGGGCTGGCCTTCGGGCCAGCCCTTTTTTCATGCGGGCGGCGCAATGAACCCGGCCAATTGCAAAGCGTCGTGCACCAGGGCGAGCTGCCGTTCATAGCGCTGCCACTCTCCCAGGGTGCGCGTATGGATGGGCTCGCGGACCTGCGCACTGCTCAACGTGTTCACGGCGGTGGTGTTGCGGGTGAGGTCGCTGCAGCCCGCCACCCAGCGCAAGCCGCAATGCGCGAACACTTTCGACAAAACGGATTCCGGATCGCTCACCAGATCGGAATAAGGCACGTCCAGAACGCAGCCCGGCATGGCGGCGTGCCAATGCTGCATCAATGCGCGGTACTGCACGTAATGGGCGGC
Organism: Rhodanobacteraceae bacterium; assembly: GCA_035277545.1. GTDB lineage: Bacteria > Pseudomonadota > Gammaproteobacteria > Xanthomonadales > Rhodanobacteraceae > 66-474. The sequence continues at coordinate 9,402 of DATEKI010000018.1, forward strand.
CAGTGCGCCCTTCTCGTAACTGTAGGGATAGCTTTCGCCGAACAGCGCCTTGTAGTTGGAAAAACACACGTCCATCGGATCACGCACCATGTGCAGAATCGGGGCCTGCGGTAGCGCGCGATGGATCAGGCCCAGCAGCATCTGGTTGGCCGGCAACTTGTCCACATAAAACAGGCTGCCTTGCGCCCGCCACTGGGTCTGTGCGAGGTACCGCCTCCCGAGTTCCCCATAATCCACGTTCGGCAGCCGTTCCAGCAACCGGGCATCGATCATTTCATTGCCGTGCTGGTTGGCCGCCCAGCGCAACTGCCGCGGAAAATCGATGCGTTCGCCGGTCGAAACGACATCCGGATGGTTGTCGAGGATGCGATCGAGCATGGTCGTGCCGCTGCGCGGCAGGCCGACGACGAAGATCGGGACTGGTCCTTCGATTTTCGCCCCCGCGTCACGGATGAAATCTGCCGTGACGAGCCGTTTGATGCCGTCGAACAACGCCTTCTCGCGTTCGACGTCATGCGACATGCGCGCATACATGATCGCGTTGCCGCGATCCAAGGCAGAGAATGCCTCTTCGAAATGTCCCAGATCCTCCAACTCCTTGTACAGCGCGAACTCGAAGCTGGCGTGGTCTTCGCTGCCCTTCGCAACGGCATGCAGTTGTGTCCGGATGTAGTCGACGTGGTTGGAGTCGGCGGTCTGCTTGCCCATGCGGGCCAGCGCCAACGAGGCCCTGCCGAACGTCGGCCCAAGCTGAAGGCAACTTTCCAGTCGACGCCTTGCATCGGCAACGCGCCCGTTGAACTGCATCTGCAGGGCATGGAAATAGCGGAAGTCGGGGTTGTCGTAACCCTCTTCGCGGGCGCGGTCCATCAATTGAAGGCCCGTCGGATGATCTCCCAGCATCTGATAGGCGTGTGCAATGGCCGTCAGTTGCCGCCCATCCAGTTTCCTGCGCGCCGCGCCAAACCGCGCCAGGCAATCGCGCGCCGAAGTCATCTCCCCGATGCGCAGGAGGCAATGCACTTCGGTGGCGACCGCATCGGCATCTTCCGGCAACATCCGGGATGCCGCGACGGCTTGCTCGGAGGCTTCACGGACGCGCCCCGCCTCGAGATAGGCGCTTGCCAACAACATCCTCGCCGCCACGCGTGCAGGATCCCGCTGGACCAGCGATTCCAGCGCAGCCCGCGCGGACGCGAGCTGATTGTCCGCGATGTAACGCTGCGCGCGCAGCCAGAGCCGCTCGGCAAAGGGATCGGAATCGCCGCCCGAGTCAAATGTCGATAACGTTGCCATGAATCGCCAGTGTCTCGCAGAGTGCTTGCAATTGTGGCTGATATCGCCGCCACTGGCCCGAGGTGTCGCCTCGCAGTGAGCCACGCACTTGCGCCGCCAGCAAGTGCGCGTGAAAACCACCGACTGGTTGTCGCGCCCGCATGGAGGCCAGCACCTGCCGCGCTGCATCGACGTGCCCGCGCACCAGGCACGCCTGCGCCTGCTGCCACAAGGGATCGGAAGCAAAGCCCCGGCTTGCGGCTTGCGTCGCCATTACAACAATGCGATCTCGGCAATCGCGTCGAAACGCGCCTTGATGCGCGCCAGCAGCGCGATGCGGTTGGCGCGCAGGGCAGGGTCGTCGGCCATCACCATCACGGCATCGAAGAAGGCGTCGACGGGAGCCTGCAATTGCGCGAGGCGTGTCAACGCACCGGTGTAGTCGCGGTGTGCCGCATCGCCCTCAAGGCGCGCGGCGTTGTCGTTGCGGGCCGCATCCAATGCCTGCGCCAGCGCCTGCTCGGCCGGTTCGTGCAACAACTCCGTATCCAACGCACGATGCGCGGCGGCTTCGGCATCGATGCCTTCCTTGCGCAGGATGTTGGCGACGCGTTTGTTGGCCGCAGCGAGCTTTTCGGCCTCGGGTTGTTTGGCGAAGGCCGCCACCGCACGCAGGCGGCGATCGAAATCGACCAGGCTGGCCGGCTGCACCGCGGCGACGGCTTCGAATTGCTGCGGGGTGAACCCCTGCTCGGTGTAATAGCCGCGCAGCCGGTCGAGGATGAACTCACGCAGTTCAGCCGCAACCTCGCCGCGGCGCGCTGCCGCGCTTTTCCCCTCTCCCTTCGGGAGAGGGTGGCGCGAAGCGCCGGGTGAGGGTTCGGGATCGCGCGCGGGTTTCGTACCCTCACCCCCAGCCTCTCTCCCGGAGGGAGAAGGGAGAAAAGCAGCGTCGGGAATCTGCGCCAGCGCTTCCTTCAGCATCACGGTCGTCTCGAGATCCAGCCCGCCTTCGATCAGGGTTCGCGCAAGGCCCAGCGCCGCGCGCCGCAGCGCGAACGGATCCTTGTTGCCGGTCGGCTTCATGCCCACCGCGAAGATGCCGGCCAGCGTGTCCAACTTGTCGGCGAGCGATACGCACTGCGCCAGCACGCCTTCGGCGATGCCGTCGCCTGCATTGCGCGGACGATAGAACTCATCCAGCGCGTTCGCGACCACGGTCGATTCACCCTGGGCAGCCGCATAATGGCGGCCCATCACGCCCTGCAATTCCGGGAACTCGCCGACCATGCGGGTCAGCAGATCGCAGCGTGACAAGCCCGCGGCGCGCGCGACCTGCGCCGCATCCACATCGATGTCCTGCGCGAACAGGCGCTCGGCAATCACACTGGCAAGTTCGGCGACGCGCACGGTCTTGTCCCACAGGCTGCCCAATGCCTTCTGGTAGGTGACGTCGTGCAGCCCCTGCTGGTACGACGACAGGGGCGTCTTCATGTCTTCGTCGAAAAAGTACTTGGCATCAGCGAAACGCGGGCGGATCACCCGCTCGTAACCATGCCTGATCTGCGCGGGGTCTTTCGACTCGATGTTCGCGATGCCGATGAAATGTTCGGTAAGCTGGCCCTCGGCGTCGAATACCGGCACGAACTTCTGGTTGGCGCGCATGGTGGTGACCAGCGCCTCGTGCGGTACTGCAAGGAATTCACGCTCGAAAGCGCAGGCGATCGCGACCGGCCATTCGTTGAGATTGGCCAGTTCATCCAGCAGTGCATCGTCGAGACGCGGCGTGCAACCCGCGGGCGCAGCGCGCGCGACTTCATCGCGGATCCGTTGGCGGCGTTCGGCGGGATCGGCCAGCACCTTCGCGGCGTGCAGCGATTCCACGTAACCGTCGGCCTCCACCAGATGCACCGGTGCCGGATGCATGAAGCGATGTCCACGCGATTGTCGACCGCTCTTCAACCCGAACCATTCGCCACCGATCACCTGGTCGCCATGCAGCATCACCAGCCAGTGCACCGGGCGCACGAAGGCGAAATCATGGTCGCCCCATCGCATGGGCTTCGGGATCGGCAGGGCGGCAGCGGCTTCGCGCACGATTTCGGGCACGAGTTCCGCCGTGGTGCGGCCGGGCGCCACGCTGCGATGCACGAAGCGTTCGCCCTTGGCGTCGGTCACGCGCCCGAGCCGCGTCCATTCGACGCCGGCCTTGCTGGCGAAACCGAGCAAGGCTTTCGTCGGTTGGCCGCCGGCATCCAGCGCGATGTTGATGTAGGGTCCGAAACTTTCGTTGCGCTGCTCGGGTTGGGTGGAAGCCACGTCGGGAATCAGCACCGCGAGACGCCGCGGCGTCGCGAAGGCATGCGCATGTTCGATATCGGCCGTGATGCCGCGTTTGACGATTCCATCACAGACGCCCCGCGCGAAGGCCCGCGCCAAATCGTCCACGGCGTGGATGGGTAACTCTTCCACGCCAATTTCGATCAGCAGGGATTTGGCGTTCATCGCTCACCCCCTTCCAGCGGAAGGGGATCGCGCCGAAGGCGCGGAGGGATGTCGGCCACAGCAAAGCCTCCCTCGGTCCCCCTTCCTCCGGAAGGGGGAAGAAAAGCGCTGATTCGCTCAGCCATGCGCGGCCTCCGCTTGCGCGTCGCGCGGCGTGGTCCACGCTTTCGCCACCGCGTGCGCAAGCGCACGCACGCGCAGGATGTAACGTTGGCGTTCGGTCACCGAAATCGCGCGACGCGCGTCCAGAAGATTGAACGCGTGGCTGGCCTTCATCACCTGTTCGTAGGCGGGCAGCGGCAAGTCCAGCGCGACGAGCTTGTTGGCTTCGGCTTCGCAGGCGTCGAAGCGATGGAACAGCTCCTTCGTGTCCGCGTGTTCGAAGTTGTAGGCGCTCTGTTCCACCTCGTTTCGATGGAACACGTCGCCGTAGGTCACCACGCCGTGCGGCGCGGTCGTCCACACGAGGTCGTACACGCTGTCGACGTTCTGCAGGTACATCGCGAGGCGCTCGAGACCGTAGGTGATCTCGGCCGTGACCGGTTTGCATTCGAGGCCGCCGGCCTGCTGGAAATAGGTGAACTGGGTGACTTCCATCCCGTTCAACCATACTTCCCAGCCGAGCCCCCATGCGCCCAGCGTGGGCGATTCCCAGTTGTCCTCGACCAGCCGCAGGTCGTGCACCAGCGGATCGATGCCGAGCGCGCGCAGCGAGCCGAAGTAGCGTTCCAGCACGTCGTCGGGGTTCGGCTTCAACACCACTTGATATTGGTAGTACTGCTGCAGGCGATTGGGATTCTCGCCATAGCGGCCGTCGGCCGGACGCCGGCACGGCTGCACGTACGCCGCCGCCCAAGGATCGGGACCGAGTGCGCGCAGGAAGGTCGCGGGATGAAACGTGCCCGCGCCGACTTCCAGATCCAGCGGCTGCAGCAGCACGCAACCCTGCTCCGCCCAATAACGGTTCAGGGTCTGGATGACCTCCTGGAAAGTCGGTCCTGCCATCGGTTCGGGGCGCGGCGCAAAGCGCGTTAGTATAGCTGCGAGGCCCATGTGACACGGATCGAGCCTCGTTTTTCCGCAACGGGACTGGCGATGGCGGCAAACCCGAATTCAAGCGCGTTGCTGGGCCGCCACGGACGCCTGGAACTCGGCGAGGTGCTGGCCGCGCTGGTCGCCGAGGGACTGCTGGCCGCGGAAGACGCCAAGCGCATCCGCGCCACCAGCCGCGCCGGACGCGGTGCGGTCGAACTGCACCCGCTGGTCGTCATCGCTGGTGCCAAGCCCGAAAACCACGCCGATCCCGGCAAGCCGTTGACGGTCGAATCGCTGACGGTGTGGCTGGCCGAAAAGGCCGGCCTGCCGTACCTCAAGATCGATCCGATGAAGATCGACGTGGCCGCCGCGACCCAGGCCGTGAGCCAGGCCTACGCCCAGCGGCACAGGATCCTGCCGGTCGCTGTCGAGCGCGGCGCGGTCACCTTCGCGAGCGCGGAACCCTTCGACACGCATTGGGCCGCGGATCTCTCGCAGATGCTGCGGCGCGAAGTGAAGCGCGTGGTCGCCAATCCGCTGGACGTCCATCGTTACCTGATGGAGTTCTACGGCGTGCAGCGCTCGATCGCGATGGCACGCGAAGCCAAGCAGGATTCCGGCGATGGCTCCGCGATCCTGAATTTCGAGCAACTGCTGGAACTCGGCAAATCCGGCGAGATCGGTGCCGACGATCGCCACGTCGTGCACATCGTCGACTGGCTGCTGCAGTACGCGTTCGAGCAGCGCGCGTCGGACATCCACCTGGAACCGCGCCGCGAAGCCGCGCAGATCCGTTTCCGCATCGACGGCGTGATGCACAAGGTGTTCGAATTGCCGCCTGCGGTGATGACCGCGGTGACCGCGCGCATCAAGATCCTCGCGCGACTCGACGTCGCCGAAAAACGCCGCCCGCAGGATGGCCGCATCAAGACCCGTTCGGCCGGCGGGCGCGAAGTGGAGCTGCGCATCTCGTCGATGCCGACCGCGTTCGGCGAGAAGATCGTGATGCGCATCTTCGACCCCGACATCGTGGTGAAGGAATTCGCGCAGCTCGGGTTTTCGTCCGAAGAGGAAATGACCTGGCGCGGGATGGTCGAGCGCCCGCACGGCATCGTGCTGGTCACGGGGCCGACCGGATCGGGCAAGACCACCACGCTGTATTCGACGCTGAAGCACCTCGCGCGGCCGGAACTCAACGTGTGCACGGTCGAGGACCCGATCGAGATGGTGTCGCCGGAGTTCAACCAGTCGCAGGTGCAGCCGGGGATCGACTTCGATTTTGCAGCCGGCGTGCGCACGCTGCTGCGGCAGGACCCCGACATCATCATGGTCGGCGAAATCCGCGACCTCGAAACCGCGCAAATGGCGGTGCAGGCGTCACTCACCGGCCATCTGGTCCTCTCGACGCTGCACACCAACGATGCGCCGTCCGCGATCACGCGCCTGCTCGACCTCGGCGTGCCGCACTATTTGATCCAGTCCACGCTCGCGGGCGTGGTGGCGCAGCGGCTGGTGCGCACGCTGTGTCCGCATTGCAAGGCCAGGGCGAAACAGGACCCGCAAACATGGACGGTGCTGACGCGCGGCTGGGTGATCCCGCCGCCCGCCGAAGTCTACGAACCTGTCGGCTGCCTGGAATGCCGCAACACCGGCTACCTTGGCCGCACCGGCGTGTACGAGATGATGACGGTTTCACCCCGCCTGCGCGGCATGGTGACGCCGCAACTCGACCTCGCGGGTTTCACCGGTTTCGCGCTGGAAGAAGGCATGCAACCGTTGCGCATTTCCGCTGCGACGCAAGTCCGGCGCGGGCTCACCACCGTCGAGGAAGTGCTGTCGGTACTGCCGGCTGCGTGAGGGCTCGCGTTGCGGCTATGCTCCACGCAACACCACTTCCACGGACGCCATGCACCCCTTGTTGCTGATCCAGACCGGTGAAGCGCCGGAAGCCATCCGCGCGGAATTCGGCGGCTTTGCCAATTGGTTTCGCGACGCGATGCGCCTGCAAGCGACGCAGATGCGCGTGGTGCGCGTGGATGCGGGCGAAACCTTGCCGAAACCCACGCAGGTCGCCGGCGCGGTGATCACGGGCTCCGCGGCGATGGTCACCGAACGCGCGGCGTGGAGCGAGCAGGCGGCCGGCTGGATTCGCAACGCCATGGATGCGGCAACGCCCCTCTTCGGCGTGTGTTACGGCCACCAGCTGATGGCGCACGCACTGGGCGGCACGGTCGGTTGGCTGCCGGCAGGCCGCGAGATCGGCACCGAATCCATCACGCGCCTTGCATCGGATGAGTCGCCGGGCTTGCGCGAACTGCCTTCCTCGTTTCCTGCGCAGACGACGCACCGACAATCGGTGCTGGAACCGCCGCCCGGAGCCGAGATCCTGGCGCGCTCGCGGCGCGATCCGCACCAGTTGCTGCGCTACGCGCCGCATGCGCTGTCCTCGCAGTTCCACCCCGAGTTCACGGCCGCCTTCATGCGCGCCTACGTCGAGGCACGCGTCGACGCGCTGCGCGAGGAGGGACTCGATCCGGACGCCTTGCTTGCCGGCGTGCGCGAAACCGAAGCCGCCCGCAGGTTGCTGGAACACTTCGCGCATGCCGCATTGAAGCGCCAGCACGTGGCGGCCTGATCCTCAGTAACTCCGGCGGCGCAGGCGTCTTTCCACCGCGCCGCGCGACACCAGCGCGAACAAGATGCCGAAACCGAAGCCGGCAAGGTGCGCCCACCACACCACCGCGCCGAAGCCGGGGCCCGCCCAGGTGAACAAAAGCTGCAGCAATACCCACATGCCGATCAGCAACGCAGCCGGCACGCGGATGAACTGCAGGTACAAGCCCAGCGGCAGCACCAGCCCGAGGTGCGCGCGTGGAAAGAGCGCCAGGTAAGCACCCAGCGTCGCCGACACCGCGCCGCTGCAACCGATGATCGGCCGCAACTGGCCTGACAAGGTCCAAGCACCGACGAGATTGGCGAACGCCCCACCCACCAGGAACAGGAACAGGAAGCGCCGGGACCCGAGCGCGCGTTCCGCAGGCAAGCCGAAGATCACCAGGAACAGCATGTTGCCGAGCAGGTGCACCCAGTCGGCGTGCATGAACAACGACGTGAACAGCCGCAGCCACAGGCTCGCGCTCAGGATCTGCCCGTGCTGGAACAACCGCCCCGGCACCGTGCCCCAATCGCCCAGCAACGTGTTGCGCGTCGCCGGCAGCGAGAGCATCAACCACAGGTAACAGGCCACACAAGCGACCACCAGCGCCGGGGTGACCCAGCGCGGGTGCACATGCTGGCGGCTGGGTACGTCCACGAACATGGGCTTACCTTAGCCGAACCCCGGGCGGGTACGTATGCAACGCCTTGCGGGTCGAGGCTCTTTCCAACACACGGTAATCGGCGAGTCGATTTCCCGAATGACAGGGCACCCGCGGCAGTCCGCCACGGCAGGTCGGGAAACACGTCACCACCCCATGAGGAGAGCGCCATGAATACGCGTTTGCAAGCATCCTTCGCAATGGCTTTGATCGGCCTGTCCACCGTCGCCG
>DATEKI010000019.1:0-6455 GCA_035277545.1 Rhodanobacteraceae bacterium
GCGTGTTCCTTGCCCTTGCGGGGTTCGCAATGCTGGCTGGCGAGTTCGTCGCGGGTCATCGCGGTTTCGCTCAGTCGCCGCCGTTGACCTTGCCGTGCAGGTCGGACAGCTTGCTGGGCATGCCGGAGAAGTAGGCGGCCAAGTCATCAATGTCCTGGTCGCTCAGCGGCGCAGCCATGCCGTTCATGATGGCATTGGTGCGCTGGCCGTCCTTGTACTCATGCAGCACCTGTTCGATGTAATCCTGGTACTGTCCGGCGAGCGCGGGATAGTTCGGCGCGATGCCGTTCCCGTCGGTGCCGTGGCAGGCTTCGCAGGCCGCAGCCTTGGTCTTGCCGGCGGCCGCATTGCCCTTGGCCGATGCGGTGCCGAAGCCGAGCGCCAGTGCTGCAGCGAGCAGGGAAACGATGATGGTGCGTTGCTGCATGGTCGATTCCCCTCAGTTCTTCTGCTTGGGCGCGAGGCTGGACAGGTAGGCGGCGATGTTCTCGATCTGCTGTTCCGTGAGGCTGTTGGCCTGCGCGTTCATGGTCGGGAACTTGCGAGCGCCGCTCTTGTACTCGTTGAGCGCGTCGATGATGTATTGCTCGTTCTGGCCGGCGATGCGCGGCACGTGGTATTCGGGGTACATCGTTTCGTAACCCGGGATGCCGTGGCAGCCATGGCAGGAATAGACTTCCAGCTTGCCCTTGGCCGGGTCGCCCTTGGCGAATGCAGCGGACGCGAAGCACACGAATCCCGCCATCAGCAAGACGGTCAGCATCGATCGGATCATGTTCCTTGGGTTCCCTGCAGGCGGCGTGCGCCGCGGTAGCAAAGCTCAAAGTATAGCTTGTGACGCCGCGGCACTGGCAAGCGCCGGTCGGCGCAATGTCAGGCGCCGTGCGCCTGCTGCATGGCATCGATGGCCAGTGCCGAGTGCGCATAGGCGCCCCCCGCGCGCATTTCCGCCGCCACCCAGACGGCTTCCATGATCTGCTGCTCGGTCGCACCGGCTTTCAGTGCCGCCCTGGTGTGCCCCTTGATGCAGTACGGGCATTGCGTGGTGTGCGCGACCGCGACCGCGATCAACTGCTTGGTCACCGAGGGCAGCGCGCCATCGGCGAACACCGCGCGGCTGAAGTTCTGGAACGCTTCCAGCGGGGCGGGCGCCAGTTCGTGGCGCTTGCGCGCGATCTCGGCATTCGATTCGGGATACAGGGGATGGTCCATCGCATGCTCCTTGGTTGCACTGGCGATCGCCCACTCTAGCCCGGACACCCGCGAGCGTGATGACCCAGGTCAGGCCGCAGCCGGACGAATCAGACCCGCGCGGACTTCACCAGCAGGTGCTTGGCAAGCGCGCCGTGCATGCGCCCGATGCCGCGCACCAGGTGCAGCATTCCGAACAGCAGGAAGAAGCCGACGACGAACATCGCGATGGCGTCGCCCCAGCCCGGAATGTGCGCGCCGAAGCCCCAATCGACGGTCACGTAACCGCTGGCGAAGTCGCGGCCCAGCCCGAAAAAGTCGAACGCCATCGCGATCGGCGTGAACATCAGCGCCAGCGACGCGGTCGACAGCACCACCGCGATCGTGAAATAGGCGATGCCGAGCGGCAGCATCAGCAGCATGTACAGCAGGGTCGCCCAGGTGCGCGGATCGGACAGCATCGCGCCGATGCGTTTCAGCCACGGCCGCTCGCGCTCGACGTAGGGGGGGCGGCGTGGCATGCGCACGCCCAGCATGCCCTCGACGATGCGGCTCTCGATCAGCGACAAGCCGCGCACCGAAGCCATGAACAGCAGGAAAAAAGGCAGGCCGATGATCAACACGGCGAAGCCCGCCGACATCGACAATCCCACGACGGCCCACGTGAAGTAGAAGATCCCGGTTGCAAGCGCCAGCAGCATGTAGAACAGCGCGCCCCAGGTGTGCGGATCCGCCAGCACGCCGAAGAACCGCCCGAATGCGGAGCGCCTTGGACGCGGTGGCGGTGTGCGCAGGGCGCGCGCAACGGTCTTTTCGGTGGTGCGGTAGATGTCGGCGACTTCCTCTGGCGCGCCGTAGCTGTTCGATATCTTCGCCAGCAGCTCGGCTTCACCCATGCCGGGGTTTTCGGCCAGTTCCGAACGCAGGTGTTCCTCCGCGTCGTACAGCGCATCCTGGACCATGGCCGGATCGGCGCCGGCCAGCGCCGTACGCAACTGCGCCAGGTATTGCTTGATGGTTTGCGGCGTGGTCATGGCTTCAATCCTTCAGTATCGAATCGACGAAACGGCGCGTGGAGCCCCAGGCATCGACCCACTCGCGCAACACCTTCCTGCCCAGGGGGGTGATCCGGTAATAGCGGCGGGGCGGCCCGGCCTCGGACGGCTCGACGAAGGTGTCCAGCAACTCCGCCGCGCTGAGGTTGCGCAACACCGGGTACAAGGCGCTTTGCTTGCCGACCAGCACGCCGCCCGCCTCGCGTTCCAGGCGCTTGGCGATCTGGTAGCCGTACAACGGTTCGCGTGCGGCCGCCAGCACGGCCAGCAACACCAGCGACACCGTGCCGGCCGCAAGTTCCTTCTCGAATTTTTTCAGGTGCGCTTCGGTGTCGCTCATCGCGGCGGGGTTGAATCCGTCATAGTCGCGAGTACACTATAGCGCAGTTGATAATAGTGGCATGGGCCTGAAGTAATGGGTATAGCGTCATGGGTCGACAGTCATGCTGCGGGCGCCGGTTCGGGCGCGCATACTGTGCGTGCGCATGGGTGGACGACAGATCCACCGCAAAGTGGCGAGGAGGTTGCAATGCTCAAGCTTGGCGTGGTGTTGGCAGCGGTGATCGGCGCCTTCTGGTTGTTGACGGGCGGCTTGTTCAAATTGATCTTCGGCTTCGCTGGCGCGATTTTCGGAGGGCTGATCGGACTGTTCGTGGCCGGCATGCTCGCGCTGCTCGTGGTTCCGATCGTGCTGCTCGCCCTGTTGCCGCTCTTGCTGCCGGCACTTTGCATGGCGGCGCTGGTGTGGGTGATCGTGCGGGCTGCGCAGCCGGCCGAACATCCGGCGGGACCGGTTGCGCACTGACGATCGCGCTGCGCGCGGCGTCCATGGGCGGACGCCGCGTGTGTCGTACCCCGCTCACCCGCGGTTCAAATCGAAGCGCACCGGTATCAGCGCCCATGCCTCGATCGCGCGGCCAGCGCGTATCGCGGGGTGGAAGCGCCAGGTCGCGAGCACGTGCTGGCGCGCGGCATCGTCGAGGATGCGGGAACCGCTGCTGTGTGCGATCGCCACCTGCACCGGCTGCCCGTCCGCGTCCACCAGCACCTTCAAAAGCACCGTACCCTGCACGTTCGCTCGCAGTGCCTGGATCGGGTAGGCGGGGGGCGTCGCGGTTTCGTAGGCGATGGTGGCTTCGCTGTCGGCGGCCGTGGCAACCGCATTCGTGGCGGTGGCGGGCGCGGGGGTTGCCACAGGCGTCACGGGGGTGATCGCGTTCGCCGCCGGTATCGGGATCGGCGCTGGATGCGGGACGGCGGGATGCACGCTGGGCCTCGTCACGTGTCGCACCGCATGCAGGATGGGCACGGGCGGCGGCACGACCGCGGCCGGTGGTGGCAGGATGGTCGCCTGCAGCGAGACCGGTATCGGCACCTGGACGGGAAACGGCGTCCTCGGCAGCAGCGCGAACAACAGGATCGCCAGGTTCAAACTCAGGGTCAGCGCCATCGCGAGCGAACGGGTCGCGTGCGGGACGCATTCGAAGGGACGCGCAACGGCCATCGACGTCATAAGCCACCTCCTTGCAGTGAGGAACGTGGCCAAGGGCGCCGCGGGCGGTGCCCCGGTCGATTTCCACGCTACGCCCGGCATCGCGCCCGGACAAGTGCCGGCAGCGGTTACGCCTGTGCGGAATGGGCAGAATGGGCGATCAGGCCTGCGGTGATTTCGAGCGAACGCAGGCGCGCCGCGTGGTCGTGCATGTTGCTGGTGAGGATCAGTTCGTCCGCGCCGGTCTGCGCGATGAATGCCTTGATCCGGTCCGCGACGGTACCGGGTGCGCCGATCGCGGAACACGACAGCACGTGTTCGAGCAACTTCCGGCCCTGCGGCTCCAGTGACTCGAAGTAGCCATCGACCGGCGGCGGCAGCCGCCCCGGATGGCCCGAGCGCAGGTTCACGAACGATTGCTGCCACGAGGTCGCGAGATGACGCGCTTCGTCGTCGGTGTCCGCGGCGAACACGTTGAAGCCCAGCATCACGTGCGGCCGTTGCAGGAACCGCGATGGTTTGAACTGCGCGCGATACACCGCGATTGCGTCCATCATCTGTGCCGGCGCGAAATGCGAGGCGAATGCGTAGGGTAGTCCCAGCATCGCGGCAAGTTGTGCGCCGAACAGGCTGGAACCCAGGATCCAGATCGGCACCTGCTGGCCTTCGCCGGGCACCGCGCGCACCGGCGTGCGCCCTTCGAAATACGCGATCAACTCCACCACGTCACGCGGAAATGCGTCGGGGTCGGTGTCGAGGTTGCGGCGCAATGCGCGCGTGGTGACCTGGTCGCTGCCCGGCGCACGCCCGAGCCCCAGGTCGATGCGCCCGGGATACAGCGCGTCCAGCGTGCCGAACTGTTCCGCGATCACCAGCGGCGAGTGGTTGGGCAACATGATGCCGCCCGCGCCGACGCGGATGCGCGAGGTGGCGCCGGCGACGTGGCCGATCAGCACCGCGGTGGCCGCGCTGGCGATGCCCGGCATGCCGTGGTGCTCGGCCATCCAGAAACGGTTGAAGCCCCAGCGGTCGGCGTGTTGCGCGATATCCACGGTGTGCGCCAGCGACTCGGCCACCGAGCCGCCTTCGGTGACCGGGCACAGATCGAGGAACGAGAACGGAATCATGGCAAGGGAAGTTGGTGCTGCTCGCCCGAATAATCAAGGCGGCCATCGACGACATGCGCTGCCGACGTGTACGGATGCTCGACCGGCGCGCCCGGTCCCATGATGTGCAACACGCGCGTGCCGTTGAGCTTGAACACGTCGGAGATCAGTCCGCGATGGCAGCGCCACCACACGGCTTCGGAACACATGATCGCGGTGCGCTGCTTCGACGCCAGCGCCTCCAGACGCTCGATGCCGTCGTGGAATGCCTTGGTCTGCATGTAATCGGCGTAAGCGCGGAACGCCGGATGCCGCCAAGCGGTATTGGGCGAATCCGGCTGCACCTTGCGGCGTCCGCCCAGTTCGGTGAAGGCTTCATAGCGGATACCGGCGTCCTGCAATCCGTGTTGCAGTGGTTCCACGTTGAAGTGCGGATACTTGCGCGAGCCGGGATAGTGGCGCACGTCGGCCAGCACTTCGATGCGGTTGTCCTTCAGCAACGCGATGAATTCGTCGAGGCTGCGCGTGGAATGGCCAATGGTCCACAGCGTTTCGGGCCATTGTGTTTCCCCGGGGTTCTTGCGCGCAGTCATGTGTCGAGCATACGCGCGTGGAAGGGAACCCGTGTTGTCGCGTATCTATACTTGCGCGATGAGCGAATACACCACCGCCAACACCGTCGAGGAATTCCGCCAGCACCTTGCCGACGTGCACGCGCGCATCGCCGCCGCGTGCGCGAAGGCCGGGCGCGATCCCGCCAGCGTGCGCCTGCTTCCCGTCAGCAAGACGGTATCCGAGGAACGCATCCGCAATGCCTACGCCGCGGGTTGCCACACGCTGGGCGAGAACAAGGTGCAGGAAGCGCACGGCAAATGGCAAGCGATGACGGACCTGCCCGATTTGCGCTGGGCCATCATCGGCCATCTGCAGACCAACAAGGCCAAGCTGGTCGCCGAGTTCGCGTCCGAATTCCAGGCGCTGGACAGCCTGCGCGTAGCCGAAGCACTGGACAAACGCCTGCAGGCGCTGGGGCGTTCACTGGACGTGCTGGTGCAGGTCAACACCTCGAACGAGGAGAGCAAGTTCGGGCTGCCGCCGGATGAAGTCGCGGCGTTCGTCAAAAAGCTGCCGGCGTATTCATCGCTGCGCGTGCGTGGTCTGATGACGCTGGCGCTGTTCTCGGACGACGCCGCGAAGGTACGCCCGTGCTTCGTGCGCCTGCGCGAGTTGCGCGACCGCCTGCGTCAGTCCACCCCGGACGGCGTCGCGATGGGCGAGCTCTCGATGGGGATGTCCGGCGACTACGAACTCGCGATCGAGGAGGGTTCTACGATCGTTCGCGTGGGGCAGGCGATCTTCGGCGCGCGCAAGACGCCGGACAGCGCCTACTGGCCGAACGATGACGCATCGAAAGCGCGTTGAGTCAGGTCGACAAATCGAGCGAATAGAAGCGCGTGCCCGGCAGATGCCGCGCGTTGTACGGCGGAATCTCGAGGAATCCCAATCGGCGGTAGAGCGCCTGCGCGGAGACCATGTCCGGCAAGGTGTCCAGGCGCAACTCGCGATGCCCGGCACGGCGCGCAGCCTCGATCACGGCTAGCACGAGGTGTT
>DATEKI010000020.1:0-17493 GCA_035277545.1 Rhodanobacteraceae bacterium
ATTTCCCGAATGACAGGGCACCCGCGGCAGTCCGCCACGGCAGGTCGGGAAACACGTCACCACCCCATGAGGAGAGCGCCATGAATACGCGTTTGCAAGCATCCTTCGCAATGGCTTTGATCGGCCTGTCCACCGTCGCCGCGACCCACCGGGCCGAAGCCTGCGGGCTGAACCTGGTCAAGTCTGCCAACGGCCACTGGTCGATCGCCCCGCCCGCCAGGATGTCGGCGTCAGCCGCGAAGATGATGTTCCTGGTCGCTGCGCCCAGGGCGGGGACGAGGGTCATACCCAACCCGCTGCAATTCCTCGAACCGATCTCGGGGTTGTACGAGATCCACATGACCGCCGAGGGCAACGGCCCGACGGGCCTGCCTGACGGCGCCCCGGTCGACCATGCCTACGTGCAATGGCATGCGGACGGCACCGAAATCATGAATTCTGGGCGGCCGGCAGCGGATGGCAACTTCTGCATGGGCACTTGGGCCCAAACAGGCGCGCGGACCTACACGCTCAACCATTTCATGCTGTCGTGGGTGCAAAACGTGGACGCGGACGGCGTCGCCATCGACAACACCTTCGTCGGGCCCGCCAGCATCCAGGAGACCGTCACGCTGAGCAAGGACGGCAGCTCGTACAGCGGCACCTTCGTGCTGACGCAGTACGACACGCACTACAACATCATCCTTCCGGGCGGCATCCCCATCAAGGGCACCGTGACCGGCACGCGCAAGACCATCGATTCGCCGGTCACGTACTGATCGAGGTTTCCCCCAAGGGAAATGGAGGGGCGCGGCGCGTCAGGGCGCCGCGCCCCTTGTGATTCACCGACCAGCCGCACACACGCGTCGACGCGCACCGCGCTCCCGATCTCGCGATTGTTGGCTTCCGAATTGCCGAAGGTGAGGTCCGCCTCGGTCAGCAAGGCGGCGGCCGCGACGGTTCCCGCGGCCCTCATCAAATCACCATCCCGCCATCACGACCGAAGTCGGGCGCAGGATTATAGTGCGCCGCGAAACGACCTCTGGAACCACGCGTCTTTCAATCGCGCCAACAAAAGGAGGCAGCCATGTCTGTCGGATCGAGCCGCACGCGCACAGTCCCGTGGCATGAACTTGCCGCAGCGCTTCGCGGGACCCTGCTTCTGCCGGGCAACTCCGACTACGAAACGCGCCGCCGCGTGTGGAACGGTGCGATCGATCGGCGCCCGCCGGCCATCGCACGTTGCATCGATGCGGAGGACGTTGCCGCAGCGGTCAAGTTCGCAGCCCACGAGCGCCTGCCGATGACCGTGCGCGGTGGCGGTCACAACGTGGCCGGGTTGGCCGTGCGCGATGACGCCTTGATGCTGGATTTGGGTGCGATGAATCGCGTGGAAGTCGATGCGCAAGCGCGCATCGCGCGCGTCGAGGGCGGCGCGCTGTGGCGCGACGTGGATGCCGCAACGCAGGCGCACGGCCTCGCCACTACCGGTGGATTCGTCTCGACCACCGGCGTGGGCGGTTACACGCTCGGCGGAGGGGTCGGCTGGCTCATGCGGCGCTGCGGCTTGGCGATCGACAACCTGCTCGAAGCCTATGTCGTGCTCGCCGACGGATGCACCATGGTTGCCAGCGAAACAAAGCACCCTGACCTGTTCTGGGCATTGCGAGGTGGTGTCGGCGGCTTGGGCGTGATCACGCGCTTCACCTATCGATTGCATGAGGTGGGTGAAGTCTTCGCCGGCGTGATGTTCCATTCGCTCGATGCCGCCCCCGGCTTGCTGCGCGCGTTTCGTGCATTCACGCCCGGCGCGCCCGATGCGTGCACCGCGATGCTGGTATTCACGACCGCGCCGCCGCTGCCTTTCCTGCCGCCCGATGCGCATGGCAAACGCGTGGTGGCACTTGCGTGGTGCTGGAGTGGCGATCCCGCGCAAGGCGCGGCGGTTCTGGAACCGCTCACCCGCCATCACACGCCCCTTGGCCAGCACGCAGGCGTAATGCCGTATGCGGCATGGCAACAGGCCTTCGATCCCACCGCGCCGGCCGGCGATCACTACTACTGGACGACTTCCCAGTTCGACGTATTTGACGACGTACTGATCGACGCGCTCGTCGCGCAGGCAGCCGCGCCGCCTGATCCGTTGTGCGAGGTGCATGTGCATCATCTCGGTGGCGCGGTCGCACGCATCGCCAACGATGCCACCGCCTTCTCGCAGCGCGACGCGCCGTTCTTCATCAACGTGATCGGCCACGCCGGTGCCGCGGGGCGCTTCGCCGCCATCCGCAACTGGGTACGCGACATGCGCGCGGCGCTTGCACCGCATGCGCACGCGGGCATGCAGCCGAATTTCGCGGGAGAGCCTGCCGACCTGGATTCGCGAACGCACGATGCAGGCACCCAGTCCAGATTGTCGGCGCTGCGTGTCCGCTACGATCCGGAGGGACTGCTGGCGCCCGTGCGCGACGCCTGAGTTTCCGCGATTTCTGCCAGCATCACGCGTGCTTCCGCCACCATGTTCTCGAAGCGCGCCACGGCGCCGGCCTGCTGCGCGCGTTCAAATTCCGCGGCACCCAATGTTTCCCGCGCGTTCCGCAGGGCGGCCTGTTGCGCTTTCCGCCATTGCGGCATCAGCGGCGCACCGGTCCAGTCGCGGACACGCGCGGCCGCTGCAAGGAAGCGGGCGGCTTCCCTGCAGCGGCCGCACTCGACGGCGAGATACGCCGCGCCTTCCACGCAGCCTGCTGCACCGCGCCAGTGGTGATTGGGGATGAAGATGTCCAGATCGAACAGCCAATCCCGTGCGGCGCCGCGTGGATCGACGAGATAGAAGCGCTGCAGGGCGCGGTTGATCAGCGTATAGGCCCTCTGGAAAGTGTCGCTGTGCGCGGCGAGGCAGTCCACCGCTTCGCTCATGCTCGCTTCCGCTTCGCGATGTCGACCGTTCAATGCCTGGGCTATGCCGCGGCTCAGCAATGCATTCGAGCGCAGCCAGGCGTCGTCCTGTGCCTGTGCGATCGCCAGCGTCGCTTCGACGCACGCATGGGCGTCCTCGAATTCCCCGCACGTCGCAAGTTCGAATGCCAGGATTGCCTGGCCCGCACCGGCGAAGAACATGTCGCCGTGGGCCGAAGCCAGCGCAACGCCTTCACGCAGTCTCGATCCCGCGCGTGTGTGATCCAACGCATGGTGCAGCACTACGCCTGAGGCGATGAGCGCGCGCGCCCGACGCAACGAGGGCGAGGGGTTCTCTCGCAACGCGTGTTCCAGCCACTGCGCGGATTGGATGTAATCAGAGCCTCCCCGGAAGTACCAGCAGAGATTGCCCACCAATGCGAGCGCATCACCGCGCAGATCAGGTTGCGCGATCGCGAAGTCGAACGCCGCGTGCAGATTCGCCCATTCGCGCTTGACGCGATCGCGCCAGATGTCTTCGCGTTCGCCGAGAATTTCCGCACCCACGCGCTCGGTGAGCTGGACGAAATGCGCCAGATGTACGCGTCGCAGACGCGCCTCGCTGCCGCTGGCCGCCAACCGTTCCTGCGCGAACAGCCGCACACTGTCGAGCAGGCGATAATTCGGCGGGTTGGTCGTGCCATCCACGTTCAGCAGCGATTTGTCGATCAGTCCGTCCAGCAACTCCAGCGTTTGCGGGTCGTCGAGTCCGAGTGCCGCGCCGATCGCGGTGGCGCCGCCCAGCGTGCAGGCTCCCACGAAGATGCTCAAGCCGCACAACAACGATTGTTCGCGTTCAGACAGCAGTGCGTAGCTCCAGTCGATCAACGCCCGCAGGGTCTGATGGCGCGCGGGCCGGCCGGGATTGGTTTCCGCCAAGTTGAGCAATCGCGCGTCCATCCGCGCCAGCAATTGTTCCGGGCTCAACAACCGCAGGCGCGCGGCTGCGAGTTCCAAGGCCAGCGGAAGGCCACCGAGGCGCCGACAGAGCTGCGCCACCACACTGGCATTGCCCGGTGTCAGCCTGAATCCAGAAGCGAAGTCGTGCGAACGGGTCAACAGCAGTTGCATTGCAGGAATGTCGGCGAGGCTGGCGACCTGCTCGTCGCTCGTCCATTCTCCTTCCGGCGGCAACTTCAGTGGCGGCAACCGATACAGCGATTCCCCCGCGCAGTTCAAACGGCGCTGGCTGGTAACCAGTATGTGCAGAAAGGGGCAGGCAGCGAGCAATTGCGCCAGCACGGCACCGAGAGGTGCTGCGATCCGCTCGCAGTTGTCGAACACCAACAGCGCCTTCCGCGCCTGCAACAATTCGCCCAAACGCGCAACGAGGTCCTCCGCGTTGGTCGCGGTGCGCATGTTGAAGGTGGTGGTCAACAGCCGAGCCAGACCCTGCTCGTCGAGTTGCGGCGTGCAATCGAACAGCCATACGCTGTCCGGAAAATCCGTCGCGATCGATCTTGCCGTTTCCAGCGCGGCTTGCGTCTTGCCGACTCCGCCCGGGCCGCTCACGGTCACCAGGCGGTTCTCCTGCAGCGCCAGCCGGAGCGCCTCGATGTCGCGATCGCGTCCGATCAGCGCCCCCGTGCGTTCGGGCAGCCGCGCACGGGTAGGGGGTGCAAAGCGCAGCGCGGGAACGCTTTTCTCTTCGATGCGCTTCAACGGAGCGATGAAGCGATAGCCCAGCCCATGCACGGTCTGGATGCAATGCGGGGTCTCGCTGTCATCCGCCAGCGCGCGGCGCAATAGCGCGACGATGCGGTTGAGCGTGGCCGGGGTAACAAAGCTGTGGCCCCACACCGCATCCAGCAGCTGATTTCGGGTAAGCAACTGATCCGGGTGCGTCAGGAACTGCAGCAGTACGGCAAAGGCCTTCGGTTCGACGGCGATGTCATGGCCTGCACGCGACAGTCGGTGCGCGCCCGCGTCGATGACCACGTCTGCGAAGGCGAACGTGCCCAGGATCGCCGTCTGTTCGGCGTATTCGTGCCTTTCCATGCCGCTGCGCGCTCCGCCCGGACCACGTCAACGCCACTGCTGCACTCTCCCGATTTCCCTACCGAAACCTCATGACTCGCATCGGGTCCCGGGCGCAGTTTATACCCCCGGATGGAGGCTGCATGCCGCCATCCGTCGGGACAACTTTCTAGAGGAGAGCGCCATGAACACCCGTTTGTATGCATCCGTTGCGATGGCCCTGATCGGCCTGTCCAGCGTCGCAGTGACCCACCAGGCCGAGGCCTGCGGGTTGAACCTGATCAAGTCGGCCAATGGCCAATGGAAGATTGCTCCGCCGGCGCATATGTCGGCTTCGGCTGCCAGGCAGATGTTTCTGGCCGCCACCCCGTCGGCAACGACGAAAGCTATTGCCAATCCCTTGCAGTTCCTCGAACCGATCGCGGGCCTGTATGACGTCACCTTGACCTCTGCCGGCAATCCCCCCGGCACGGCCGTTCCCAACGGCGAAGTGGCTGATCATGGCTATTCCGTCTGGCACGCAGACGGTTCCGAAATCATGAATTCCGGGAGGCCGGCAGGGGATTCCAACTTCTGCCTGGGAACCTGGGCACAAACGGGCCCGCGAACCTACACGCTCAATCACTACACGTTGGCGTGGTTCCAGTCGGTGAGCGCCACCCCCGATCCGGGCACCCCTCCGTTGCCGGGTCTGTACTCCGTCAACAATATCTTTGCCGGGCCGGGCAACATCAGCGAGACCATTACGCTGGCCAAGGACGGCAAATCGTACAGCGGTGCGTTCACGATCACCCAATACGACACCAGCGGCAACGTCGTGCCCGGCTTCCCCATAAAGGGGAATGTGTCGGCAAAGCGCCTGACCATCGATTCGCCATCTTTCTCGTATTAATCGGGCGGGCGGAACCGAAAGTGGCGAAAAGGCGCGGCGCGTCAGGGCGCCGCGCTTTTTTGCTATGCGGCGATCAGGCGCACCCGCGCGAAATTGCGCTTGCCCACCTGCAGCACGCCTTCGAATCCGGCCGCGAACACGCGCTGGGGATCCTCCACCACCTGCGCGTCGATGCGCACCGCGCGTTCCTTCAACTTGCGGTTGGCCTCCGAATTGCTGGATGTCAGGCCAGCAGCGGTCAGCAGCGCCGGCAGGCGCAAGCCTTCCGCTGCAACCACGATCTCGTTGAGCGGCAGTGTTGACGTATCGCCTTCGCCGCGCACGACCGCGCGCCAGCCTTCGATCGCCTTGTCCGCTTCGGCCGCGCCGTGGAAGCGCGCAGCCAGCTCCCGCGCGAGGCGCAATTTCGCATCGCGCGGATTCAGTGCGCCGCCCGCTACATCGCGCTTCATCGTCGCCAGTTCGTCCAGCGACACGTCGAAGCTCAGCAATTCGAACCAGCGCCACATCAGCTCGTCGCCGATCTTCATCGTCTTGGTGACCATGTCGATCGCCGGCTCGTCGATGCCGATGTAGTTGCCGAGCGACTTCGACATCTTCTGCACGCCGTCGATGCCCTCCAGCAGCGGCATCGTAAGCACGATCTGCGGCGGCTGGCCGAAGTGTTCCTGCAGGCCGCGGCCCATCAACAGGTTGAAGCGCTGGTCGGTGCCGCCGAGCTCGACGTCGCATTCCAGCGCCACCGAGTCGTAGCCCTGCACCAGCGGATACAAAAATTCGTGGATCGCGATGGGCTGCTGCGCCGCGTAACGCTTGGCGAAATCGTCGCGCTCCAGCATCCGCGCGACGGTGTGTTGCGCGGCCAGCCGGATCATGTCCGACGCATCCATCTTGCCGAACCACTCGGAATTGAAACGCACTTCGGCGCGCCCGCGATCAAGCACCTTGAACACCTGCTTCGCGTAGGTGTCGGCGTTCGCCAGCACTTCCTCGCGGGTCAGCGGCTTGCGGGTGACGTTCTTGCCGGTCGGGTCGCCGATCATCCCGGTGAAATCGCCGATCAGGAAAATCGCGGTGTGCCCGAGGTCCTGGAACTGCCGCATCTTGTTGAGCAGCACCGTATGGCCCAGATGCAAATCCGGCGCGGTCGGATCGAAACCGGCCTTGATGCGCAACGGACGGCCGAGCGCGAGGCGCGCTTCGATTTCGTCATCCTTGATGACGTCGACCGCACCACGGTGGATGAGGGCGAGGGCTTGGGAGTCTGCAGGCATCTTTTTTCCGGAGTGGGTGGCACGGCCCCAAAACAAGGGGTCGCGTCAAATCGCAAAGGTGATGTGTCGGTTAATTATGTGTTAACTGCAAAATCGCGTGCAAATCTTTGTCCGGCAAGGGATTGACGCGCGCTTCACACGGTCCTATGGTACGGCCCGTTGTGCGTCTCCACCTATTTTTCGGAAACCCCGATGGATCGCCACCTCCGTCGCGCCACCCCTCATGTTGTTCGTCGCCAGGCGATCCGTCGCAAGACCCGTCAATGCCATTCCCATTTCTATTCGCGTTGCGCGCATTGGTCGTTTCACGCCGATGCACCGTCGAGCAAGTTCCGCTGGGCGCGTGAAGCCTGGATCCTCGGTGGTGGCGCGTGCCTGCTGGCGCTGTTGACGCTGCTCGGCATCCCGGCCTGGGCCAGCATCATCCATCATGACGTGGCGCAACCGGTGACGCGCGAAACACTGGCACTGCAATTGCCGCCCGCGCCGAAGGAAACCGCGCAACCGGCGGTTGCCTCGTGGAAGACCGTGGAAGTGCAACCCGGTGAGACGCTGTCGGAAATCTTCCAGAGCCAGGGCTTCGGCGGCGCCGACGTCGCCAGCGTGATGGCGAATGGCAAGGATACCGGCGCGCTGAAAACGCTGCATCCCGGTGACCAGGTTGCGTTCCTGACCGATCCGCAAGGTCATTTCCAGGGCTTTCGTTACAGCCCCGACTCGGCGACCTTGGTGACCCTCACCGCACAGCAGGACGGCAGCCTGAAGGCGCAGGTCACCGCGTTGCCGGTCGAGCGCCGCGTGCATTTCGCGCACGGCGAAGTCCAGGGTTCGCTGTTCGCGGCGGGCGAGAAGGCCGGATTGTCGGAAACCATGGTGTTGAAGCTCGCCGACGTGTTCAAGTACGACATCGACTTCATCAAGGACTTGAAGAAGGGCGACCGTTTCACGGTGGTGTACGACGACATCTATCGCGATGGCAAGTATTCCGGCGCCGGCAACATCCTGGCCGCGGAATTCGTCAACAACGGCCACAAATACACGGCCTACCGCTTCAAGCAAGGCGACGGAAGCATCGCCTACTACAGCCAGGATGGGAGGCCGCTGCGCAAGGGCCTGCTGCGCACGCCGGTTTCGTTCACCCGCCTGTCGTCGACGTTCGGCATGCGCAAGGACCCGGTGCTGGGCTACACGCGCCTGCACAAGGGCGTCGATTACGCCGCGCCGACGGGCACGCCGGTGCACGCGGCCGGCGATGGCACGATCGTGTTCCGCGGCACCAAGCACGGTTACGGCAATTTCATCGCGATCAAGAACACGCCCACCTACACTACGGCGTACGGTCACATGTCGCGCTTCGCGCCAGGCCTGCACGTGGGATCGCACGTGACCCAGGGCGAAGTGATCGGCTACGTCGGCCAGACCGGCTTCGCCACCGGCCCGCACCTGCATTACGAAGTGCGCGTGGACGGCAAGCCGGAAAATCCGCTTACGGTGACGATGCCGCAGCCGCAACCGCTCTCGGGCAAGCTGATGGTCGCGTTCAAGGAACAGTCTGCTCCGATGGTGGCACGCATCCAGATGATCGACAACGCCACCCAGCGCCTCGCGCGGGCGGACGACGGTCACGCCGCCACGGTTGCCACCGACTGACCGCATGGCCGTGGCTGACGCCGCGCCGCTCTACCTCGGACTGATTTCAGGCACCAGCGCCGACGGCATCGACGCCGCGCTGGTGCGGTTTGCGCCGAGGCTCGAAATCCTCGCGGCGCGCACGTCTCCGTATCCGGATGCCTTGCGCGCGCGCATCGTTGCGCTGGCGCGCAATGACGCCGCGATCACGCTGGACGACCTTGGGCATCTCGACGTCGAAATCGGCGAGCGCTTCGCCGAGGCCGCGCTGGCACTGCTGCGCGACGCGAACATGGCGCCGCATGCGATCACGGCACTCGGTTCGCACGGCCAGACCGTGTGCCATCGTCCCGCCGGGCCGCATCCGTTCACGCTGCAACTCGGCGATCCCGGCGTCATCGCGGAACGCACCGGCATCGCCACGGTGGCGGATTTCCGCCGGGCCGATGTCGCGGCGGGCGGGCAGGGCGCGCCGCTGCTGCCGGCCTTGCACGAGGCAGTGCTCGCGGATCCGGTCATCCCGCGCGCGATCTTGAACCTCGGCGGTATCGCCAACCTCACGCTGCTGGTTCCGGGCAGGCCCGTGCTGGGTTTCGACACCGGCCCCGCGAACTGCCTGATGGATGCATGGTCGCTGCGCGTGCGCGGAACGCCGCGTGACGAAGGCGGCGGCTGGGCGCGCAGCGGCCATCCGAACCCGGCGTTGCTGAGGCACCTGCTTGGCGAACCCTACTTCAGGCAGCCGCCGCCCAAAAGCACAGGCCGCGAAGTTTTCAACCTGGACTGGCTGGACGCACGGCTGCCGCAGGGTCTTGCGCCCGAAGACGTGCAGGCGACCTTGCTGCAACTTTCCGCGCGCAGCATTGCCGACGCGCTGCGCGCCAACACACCGGAAACCCGCGAGGTGTACGCCTGTGGCGGCGGCGTGCACAACGGTGCATTGATGGGTGCGCTGCGCATCGAGCTGCCGGGCGTGGCACTCGATACCACTGCGGCGCTCGGCCTCGATCCCGATTTCGTCGAAGCCGTCGGCTTTGCATGGTTGGCGCGGGCGCGACTTGAAAACCTGCCCGGCAACCTGCCTTCGGTCACCGGCGCGCGCGGACCGCGGGTGCTGGGTGGCGTTTACGCGCCGCTGGCTTGCGCCTGGACCGATGCCTGATGCGCGCGCAGGCGCGGTTCGAGCCAGAGGAAAAGCAACACCGCCGGCAGCACGGCCAACACTGTCAACACGAAGTAGAACCCGTAACTGGTCGCCATCACGATGCCGCCCGCGAAAAAGCCCAGCAGCTTGCCCGGCAAATTCACCAGCGACGAAAGCAGCGCGTATTGCGTGGCCGTGTGGCGCACGTTGACCAGGGATGAAAGGAATGCGACCGTCGGCGGACCCAGGAATCCCAGCGTGAAATTCAGTCCGGATATCACGACGGTCAACACGGCAAGGTTTCCTTGGTTGCCGATCAGCAGCAGGTACAGGAAATTGCTTCCGCCGCATACCACGATCCCGGCAAGCAAGCTGCGCCGCACACCGAGGCGCTCCACCGCGGCACCGCCCACGAACACACCGGCGATGCCCAGCAACACACCGTAACCCTTGGTGATCGTGCCGATCGCGGTCTTGCTGAAACCCATGTCGCGATAGAACGGACTCACGATGCCGCCGATCGTTGCCTGCTCGGGAATCTTGAACAGCAGGATGAACAGCAGCGTCACCAACGCCAGCAACCAGCCATAACGATGGAAGAAATCCACGAACGGTTCGACCACGCCTTCGCGCATCGCTTCGCTCCACCGCGCCGCGCGAAGGCGGTGTACTTGCGGTTCCCTCGCCACGCAGTTGGCGACAATGGGGATGGCCATGCACGCTGCCATCGCACCGTATACCAGACTCCACGACATGTGGTCGGCCATCACGAGCGCGACGCCACCCGCCAGGATGTAGCCGACCCGGTAGCCGAGCGAATAGGTGGTGACCAGCGGACCTTGCGCTTCCGGCGGCGCGATCTCGATGCGATAGGCATCGACGGCGGCATCCTGGGTCGCACCGAAAATCGCGACACACAGGGTCACCGCGATGAAGACACCCAGATCGTCCGGCGTCAGTGCCGCCATCACCAGCAACCCCGCGGTCAACCCGCACTGCGCAAACAGCAGCCAGCCGCGCCGCAATCCCAATCGCGAAAACCCCGGCAACCGCCAGTGGTCGAGCAATGGCGCCCATACGAACTTGAACTCGTAGGCGAGGCTGGCGCTGGCGATCATCGTGATGTCTTTGAGATTGATGCCGCGCGAGTGGAGCCAGAAGGCCAGCGTGCCGCTGACCAGCAGGAATGGCAGACCCGATGAAAAGCCGAAAAAGAACATCGTCCACGCAGCCGGCTGGGTGAACGCTTTCCACAGCGGCATTTTTTTCCTGCGCGGAACCGTCACAGCCGCTTCGCTCATTCGGCGTAATCCACCGCGTAGGGTGCGTGATCGGAAAACCGCGGATCACGTGCGATCGCACAGGCGCGCGCGCGCTTGCCGATGCCCGGTGTCGTGATCTGGTAATCGATGCGCCAGCCGACATTGTTGGCGCGCGCACCGCCGCGATTGGACCACCACGTGTATTCCTCGGCGTCCGGCTTCACTACGCGGAAACTGTCCAGCCAGCCGTGTTTCGGGGCGGGCGTACCGTCGCCGTGCGTGTCGGCGATCAGCGCGTTCAACCATGCGCGCTCTTCCGGCAGGCAGCCGGAATTCTTCTGGTTGGATTTCCAGTTGCGGATGTCGCGTTCGCTGCGCACGATGTTCCAGTCGCCGCACAGGACGTATTCGCGTCCGCTCGCAAGCCACTTGTCAAAGATCGCCCGCAGCTTCTTCATGGCCTCGAACTTGAATCGCTGGCGCTCCTCGCCCGAGGTGCCCGACGGCACGTACAGCGACACGACCGACAGCTTGCCGAAGCGTACTTCGACATAGCGCCCTTCATCGTCGAAGGCTTTCCAGCCGATCTTCGTGAGCACTTCGTCAGGCTCGCGCTTCGCGTAGATTGCGACACCGCTGTAGCCCTTCTTGGTCACCGCGTCGCGATAAAAGCAATGATGGCGATCGGGACGAAAACACGAATCGGTGAGCTGCGCTTCCTGCGCCTTGGTTTCCTGGACGCAGGTGACGTCCGCGTCCTGTGCGGCCAGCCAATCGAAAA
This sequence comes from Rhodanobacteraceae bacterium, assembly GCA_035277545.1. Lineage (GTDB taxonomy): Bacteria > Pseudomonadota > Gammaproteobacteria > Xanthomonadales > Rhodanobacteraceae > 66-474. The sequence goes on from DATEKI010000020.1 coordinate 11,894, forward strand.
AGCCCTTGCTTGCGGCCGAACGGATGCCGTTGGCATTGAAGGAGATGATGCGCACGGGACGTGGTTCCGGATTGCGGTTCGCGAGAGGGTAACATTGCGGCGGTCACTCCAGATGCCACATGCCGGCGATACCAACACATGCTTGCCCACCAACAGGCCTTCCTGCAGACCGCACTCGATCGCGGCGTGCTCCGCTTCGGCGACTTCACGCTGAAGTCGGGCCGCCAGAGCCCCTACTTCTTCAACATGGGACGCATCGACAGCGGCGCCGCGCTCGCTGCCGTCGGCACCGCCTACGCCGACACCATCGTGGCGAACGCCATCGGCTTCGACATGCTGTTCGGGCCGGCCTACAAGGGCATCCCGCTGGCGGCCGCGACCGCGATCGCGCTGGCCAGCGGCCACGGCCGCGACGCACCCTGGGCCTACAACCGCAAGGAAGCCAAGGACCATGGCGAGGGCGGCTTGCTGGTCGGCGCGCCACTCGCGGGAAGGGTGCTGATCGTGGACGACGTGATCACCGCGGGCACCGCGGTGCGCGAATCGCTGGGGCTCATCCGGGCCGCGGGCGCCGAAGTGGCGGGCGTGCTGGTCGCCCTGGACCGGCAGGAGCGCGGGCAGGGTGAGCTTTCCGCGACCCAGGAGCTCGCGCGCGAACGCGGCGTGCCGGTTTTCGCCATCGTGGGCCTGGCCGATCTGCTGGAGTTCGCGGGCAGCCGCGCCGATCTTGCAGGGCAGCGCGGGCGGCTGGAGGCTTACCGCACCCGCTACGGCGCACGCTAGGAACGCGTTGCGTGGGGGCGTCGGCCCACAAATTGCATGAACCCCGGGTCTATACTGACCCTCCACCCCGGAGCCCCCATGCGTCGGACCGTCCTGTTCCTGTTGCCCGCGTTGCTGCTGGCCGCCAGCGCGGTGACACCCGTCCGCGCCACCGACAATGCGACGGCCGTGCACTATCGCTGGAAGGATGCGGCGGGTGTCGTGCACTTCAGCGACACGATCCCGGCCTCGGCGCTGGCCGGCGGCTATGACGTGGTCAACAACGATGGACGGGTGGTGCGCCACGTTGCACGCGAACTGACGCCGGCCGAACGCAAGGCCGCCGCGGCCGAAGCGGCGCGCGAAGCGGCCGCGAAACGCGCAGCGCAGCAACAGAGCCTGGAAGATACCCAGATGCTGTCGGCCTATCCGACCGACAAGGACCTGCAACAGTCGCAGCAAGCGCAGTTGCAGCAGATCCAGACCGACATCGCCACTTTGCAGACCAACCTGCGCAGCCAGGAAAGCACGCTGACCGACCTGCTGGCGCACGCGGCGGACCTGGAACACTCCGGCAAGCCGATTCCACCCATCGTGAACCAGCGCATCACGGAACAGCGGGCAAGTGTCAACCAGGAACGCAACGCGCTGTCGCGGCGCCACGCCGACCTGGCCCATGCGCAAACGAAATTCGCGACGCAGCTGCAGCGTTATCGCACCCTGCGCGCCAAGTACCAGGGTGGCGACTCGCAACCGCAGTAGCGGAGCCGTTTCAAAAGCGCGACGGTACGGCTACTGGTCGCCCATCGCGGCTGCGAGGGCCGTTCACGCGTTCGTTGCCGCACGGCAATCAGGGAGACGGCTCTCCGATTCACGCCGCCGGCCGGCCTGCCTCGATGTGGCCGGAGAGCGCGCGCAGCGAGCCGAATACACGGCGATTGTCGGGATTGTCCGAACGCAACTGCACTCCATAACGCTTGGAGACCGCCAACGCGAGTTCCAGTGCATCGATGGAGTCGAGGCCCAGGTCCCCTCCGAACAGCGGCGCCTCCGGGTCGATGCTTTCCGGCTTCACGTTTTCAAGGCTCAGGCTGTCGACGATCAACTTCGCCAATTCCTGCTCCGCAGGGGTCTGCTGGGTCATGCTCCGGGGCTCCACCATCGCGCTCGATCAGCCGGTTAGTGTAGCATGATGGGTTTGAATCAAGACGTTATCGGAAGGCTTGAACCCATGCATCGAACCGGCACGGACGCAAGCGCATGACCGGCACCACCCTCGGTGCGTTCCGCGTCGCGTACCACGATAATTCGGTGCAAACCCTGCTCGACCGGCCCGGCACGCTGGCCGTGTTCAGTTTTTCCCCCGCGACGCCGCACCTCACCGATCCCCGTCATCTGCAGGTTGCGCAAGCGGCCCTGGGTTCGATGCCGCTCGAGTGCTGGTCGGTTGCGGGGGAAGTGGTCCACGGCCGGGAAGGAGACCTGCACTGGTCGCGCGGAGCCGGCTGGCAGTTCATGGCGGTCGAAGTCGACGAATCGGCCGGTGGCATCGAAGCCGCATGCGAATACGCTTACGATCAATTGCTCGCACACCTTGCGGCCAGCCCGGAGCGACACCTGCTGCGGGTCTGGAATTACCTCCACGCCATCAATGCAGGCGAAGGCGACGCGGAACGCTATCGCCGCTTCTGCAGCGCGCGTGCGCACAGCATGGCCGCACACGGCCTGGTGCGTTTCCCGGCCGCGACCGCGATCGGGCACCGCGCTGCGCCGGGTCGGCTGCAGGTGTACGCGCTGTCGGCGGCGGCCGACGGACGTGCACTGGAAAATCCGCGCCAGGTAAGTGCATGGGAGTATCCACGGCAGTACGGCCCGACTGCACCCAGCTTCGCGCGCGCGATGCTGCTGCCGCAGGGCGGCCTCGCGATTTCCGGCACCGCTGCGGTGATCGGCCACGCCTCCCATCACGTCGAAGATGTCACGGCCCAGGTCGACGAGGCGGTGGCGAACCTGCGCGCCTTGTTGGAGCGTGCCGCACTTCCGGCGTTCGATGCGCTTTCGCCCCTGAAGGTTTACGTGCGGCATCCGGAAGACGCCGAAGCGGTCGGCACGGCGCTCGCGCGGCATCTCGATGCATCGGTTCCACGCATCCTTCTGCAAGGCGACATCTGCCGCACCGAGTTGCTGGTCGAAATCGATGGCTGGTCGAGCTTTCCGCGCTTGCGATCAGCCGGGGGCTGATCGCGCGGGGAGCCGGGAGGCATGGATGCCGATCGGAAGACCCACCGAGGACGGTTGCTTGCGTTACTTTTTCTTCGGCCGCTGCCAACCCTTGACGGTGGTCTGCTTGCCGCGCGCGAGGGTAAGGTGCTCGGCAGGTGCCGGGGCGGTGATGACCGACCCCGCCCCGATCGTCGCGTTGCTGCCCACCTTCACCGGCGCCACCAGCGCGGTGTTGGAGCCGATGAAGGCGCCATCCCCGATCTCGGTGACGTGCTTGTTCACGCCGTCGTAATTGCAGGTGATGGTGCCGGCGCCGATGTTCACGTGCGCGCCCACCCTGGCGTCACCAAGGTAGGTGAGGTGGTTGGCCTTGCTGCCTTCACCGAGTTTGGCCTTCTTGGTTTCCACGAAATTGCCGATATGCGCGCCGGCCGCCAGCTCGGTGCCGGGGCGCAAGCGCGCGAATGGCCCGATCCTGCATGCCCCGTAGGTGGTGACGCCTTCGAGATCGCAGTGTGCGAACACTTCCGTTCCCGGCGCGAGATTGACATCGCGCAGGCGGCAGAACGGTCCGATCTTCACGCCGTCTCCCAGCGTGACGCCGCCCTCCAGGACCACGTCCACGTCGATCTCGACATCGCGCCCGTGGCTGAAATGGCCGCGCAAATCGAAACGCGCCGGATCCGCGAGCCGCACGCCTTCCATCAATACGCGCGCCGCATCGCGGCGGCGCAGGAACGCCGAAAGTTCCGCAAGCTGGGCGGCGTCGTTGGCTCCGAACGCCTCGACAGGATTGGCCGTCAACACCACGTCCGCGGGGGCGCCTTCTGCCGCCGCGAATTCGAACACGTCGGTCAGGTACAACTCGCCCTGCTGGTTGTCCGCCGAAAGCTGGTCGACCCACCGGCGCAGCGGCCGTGATTCCGCGAATACCACGCCGGTGTTCACGACATGGATGTTGCGTTGGACATCATCCGCATCCTTTTCCTCGACAATCGCGCGCACGCGGCCCAGTCCGTCGCGCAACACGCGGCCGTAGCCGGCGGGATCCTCGAGTTCCGCGGCAAGCACGGCTAGCTCCGCATGGGTCGCAATCAATTCGGACAAGGTCGCCGACCGCAGCAGCGGCACGTCGCCGTACAGCACCAGGATCCGTGCCGGGTCCGGGATGTCGTGCATGGCAAGGCGCACCGCATGGCCGGTGCCGCGCTGTTCGGACTGGTGCACCCAATGGATGTCGGTGTCGCGCGCGAAGGCCGTGCGCACCTGTTCACCTCGATGTCCATACACCACGTGCAGCCCTTCCGGGCGCAAGGCACGCGCGGTGTCCAGCACATGCGACAGCATCGGGCGGCCCGCCAGTGGCAGCAGTACCTTGGGCAACAGCGACTTCATGCGCTTGCCCTCGCCGGCGGCGAGAACGATCACGTGCAGGGGGTCGGCCATGGTCCGGTCTCCATTCGATCGCGCAACATTGGCGCAACGCGCGTCCGGCGGCAAGTGGCGGATTCCCCGCCTGCACCTTCGGGCGCATTGGTCTTCCGGCCAGACGAAAACGCCGGCCAGGGGCCGGCGTTTCGGATCAAGGTTGGATCAATGCTGAAGGTTGCGCCGCAACCGTTCCAGCGCCTGCAACTGCGCGACCGCCTGGATGAGCTGTTCCTGCGCCTGTTCGACGGTCTTGGCGTCGCCGCGGTTTTCCAGTACGCGTTCGGCTTCTTCCTTGGCGCGCTTGGCCGAGGCTTCGTCGATCTCGTCCGCCCGCAGCGCGGTATCGGCGAGCACCGTCACCACGTTCGGCTGCACCTCGAGGATGCCGCCCGACACGTAGTAACCCTGTCGCTTGCCGTCCTCGCCGATCACTTCGACCTGGCCCGGCTTGAGGCGCGTCAGCAACGGCTCGTGGCGCGGCGCGATGCCGAGCTCGCCGGCTTCGCCGCTGGCGATGACCAGCACCGCTTCGCCGTGGAAGATGTTGGCTTCGGCGCTGACGATGTCGCAACGGATGGTGGTCATGGTGGTTCGCTTGCCTCGGTAGGGCGGGTTTCAACCCGCCGAACATACGAGGCGGGTCAAGACCCGCCTTACGCCGCCTTCTTCTCGGAGGCGTTCATCGCTTCGCCCTTCTTGATGGCGTCTTCGATGCCGCCGACCATGTAGAAGGCCTGCTCGGGCAGGTGGTCGACTTCGCCTTCGACGATCATCTTGAACGCGCGGATGGTTTCCTTCAGCGGTACGTACTTGCCGGGCGAGCCGGTGAACACTTCGGCGACGTGGAACGGCTGCGAGAAGAAGCGCTCGCACTTGCGCGCCCGGTACACGGCCTGCTTGTCCTCTTCGGACAGCTCGTCCATGCCGAGGATCGCGATGATGTCCTTCAGTTCCTTGTAGCGCTGCAGGGTGCCCTGCACCTTGCGCGCGACGTCGTAGTGCTCCTGGCCGATCACCAGCGGATCGAGCTGGCGTGACGTGGAAGCCAGCGGATCGACCGCGGGATAGATGCCCAAGCTTGCGATGTCGCGCGACAGCGCCACGGTCGAGTCCAGGTGCGCGAAGGTGGTCGCGGGCGACGGGTCGGTGTAGTCGTCGGCCGGCACGTACACCGCCTGGATCGA
>DATEKI010000021.1:0-2909 GCA_035277545.1 Rhodanobacteraceae bacterium
GCCAGCGGCATGGACGAAGCCGCGATCAACAAGGCCGGCATCACGCCGCTGCAGCCGGAACTGGAACGCATCGACGCCATCCAGAACCAGAAACAGCTGCAGGCGGAAATCGCGCACCTGCAGATGATCGGCGTGAACGCGCTGTTCGGGTTCGGCCAGATGCAGGACCTCAAGAATTCCAGCACGGTGATCGGCGTGGCCGGCCAGGGCGGCCTCGGCCTCCCCGACCGCGACTATTACCTCAGCCAGAGTCCGAATTTCGTCAAGATCCGCCAGGCTTACGTGAGCCACGTCGCCAACATGTTCCTGTTGCTCGGCGAGCCGATGTACTCCGCCTCGCGCGATGCCGGCACCGTGATGGACATCGAAACGCGCCTCGCCCAGGCTTCCATGTCGCAGGTGCAGCAGCGCGACCCACGCGCGGTTTACCACGTCATGACCCTGAAGAAGCTCGACAAGGAGGCACCCGGCTTCAATTGGCAGGCGTATTTCGCCAACGTCGGGCATCCCGAACTGAAGAGCATCAACCTGGCCATGCCGCTGTTCTTCAAGGCCATGGGCCGGGACCTGCAAGGTACTCCGATCGATGATTGGAAGGTCTACCTGCGCTGGCAGCTGGTGGACGCGTTCGCGCCCTACCTGTCCCAGCCTTTCGTGGACGAGAACTTCAAGATGCACTCCACGCTCACCGGCGCCAAGGAACTGCTGCCACGCTGGCAGCGCGTGGTGAATGCCGAGGACGATGCCCTGGGCTTCGCCGTTGGCAAGGAATACGTGGCCCAGGTGTTCCCGCCCTCCTCCAAAGCCGAGGCGCTGGAGATCCTGCACGGCGTGCGTGCGGCGCTCAAGGACGATCTCCAGACCATTCCCTGGATGGGCAAGAAAACCCGGCTCGCGGCCATCAAGAAACTCGACATGATGGGCGAGCGCATCGGCTATCCCGACAAATGGCGCGATTACTCGGCACTCAAGATCGACCGCGGCGCGTACGTGCTGAACGTGCTGCGTGCCAACCAGTTCGAGAATGAGCGCGAACTCAACAAGATCGGCAAGCCCGTGGACCGCAACGAGTGGTACATGACCCCGCAGACGGTCAACGCCTACTACGATCCGTCCATGAACAACATCAACTTCCCGGCGGGCATCCTGCAGCCGCCGTTCTTTGACCCTAGCGCACCCATGGCGGTGAACTACGGCGCCATCGGCGCGGTCATGGGCCACGAGATGACTCACGGCTTCGACGATCAGGGCAGCAAGTTCGACGGTCGCGGCAACCTCAAAAACTGGTGGAGCCTCGAAGATCGGCACCGCTTCAATGAAAACGTGAAGTGCATCGCCACCCAGTATTCAGGCTACACCGTGGACGGAGACGTGTACGTGCAGGGCAAACTCGTGACCGGCGAGGCCATCGCCGATCTCGGCGGCCTGAAGCTCGCGTGGATTGCGTTCCACAATTCGCCGTACTACAAGGACGCGCCCACCGTTGACGGCTACACGCCGGACCAGCAGTTCTTCCTGGGTTTTGCGCACTTCTGGGCGAGCAACACCCGGCCCGAAGAAGCGCGCCGGCGCATCACCGTCGATCCGCACGCGCCCGCGCTCTACCGCGTGAACGGCACGCTCGCCAACCTGCCGCAGTTCCAGCAGACCTTCGACGTGCTGGCCGGTAGCCCGATGGTGAACAAGAAGCGTTGCGTGATCTGGTAGTCCGGCGCGTCAACGCGCCAAACAATACGGCGGGCTTGGGCCCGCCGTATTTTTTTCGCCTCACCTGATAGCACGCATGCCGGGAGCCGGTAGCCGCGCCACCCGGGTCGCAGCACACGTTACTGGATTTTCAGCTTTGTCGATGTGTCCATGTATCCTCCGTTGTCAATGCGTCGCATTCCCGCCCGGCACCCAAGATCAGAGCGATCCCTGCGCCGCTATAATTGATAATCTAGTCAGGCGCGCCGACTCGTGCCTTGACCTGGATTAACATCCGCGGCCGTCCGCCGGCGGACCACTGCTCGCGGCAACGATTGCATGAAAATCCGCTGGCACATTGACTTGTACATCTTTGCCGCCTGCACCGGCGGCCTGATCGTGGGCATCGCACTCTGGCTCGCGGCGAATCACCCTGCGGCAGGCTGGGCCTGGAGCGCCGCGGCTGTCGTGGCCGGGGTGGCGCTGTTGGTCCGCGTGAGCGTGGCGCTGTGGCGACGCGAAGTCGGCGTGGACTTGCTTGCGCTGGTGGCCATTGCCGGCGCGCTCGCCTTGCAACAGTCGCTCACTGCCGCGGTGATCGCCGCGATGCTGGCCAGCGGCCGGCTGCTGGAGAGTTATGCGGAGCGGCGCGCCGGGCGCGAGATGTCGGCACTGCTCGCCCGGGTACCACGCACCGTCAACCGCTACGAGAACGGCGAACTGAAAACCGTAGTGCTCGCGGAAGTGCGCGTCGGCGACCGCCTGCTGGTGCGGCATGGCGAAGTGGTGCCGGTGGACGGCGCCCTCGGCGCGGAGCACGCGGCTCTCGACGAATCCGCGCTCACCGGCGAGTCGCTGCCGGTGTCCTTTGGCAAAGGCGACTTGCTGCGCAGCGGCATGGTGAATGCCGCGGATTCCTTCGACATGTTGGCTTCGTCCACGGCGGAGGACAGTACCTTTGCCGGCATTGTGAAGCTGGTCGGGGATGCCCAGCGCTCGCGGGCGCCGGCCATGCGCCTTGCGGATCGTTACGCCCTGTGGTTCATCCCCGCATCGCTGGGTCTCGCGGCCATCGCCTGGTTCATCAGCGGTGACGCCATGCGCGCACTCGCGGTGGTGGTGGTCGCCACGCCCTGCCCGCTGATTCTGGCGGTGCCGGTTGCGATGGTCTCAGGCATCTCGCGCTGCGCGGGGCGCGGCATTCTCGTCAAGGGCGGAGCGGC
>DATEKI010000022.1:0-10669 GCA_035277545.1 Rhodanobacteraceae bacterium
TTCCGTGAACGCGACGCGCAATTCGTCCAGCGGAATCGAGGAGGTGTTGGTCGCGATCAACGCGTCGCGCGCGATCCCGGGTTCGAGTTCGCGATACACCGCTTCCTTGGCTTCCGGGTTTTCGTAGATCGCCTCGATCGCCAATTGCGAAGTCCCGACGCCTGCGCCTTCGACGTCCGGCGTGAGGCGCGCCTCGACCGGCTCTATACGCTCACGCGTTTTCAGTTTCTTCTCGAACAGCTTGCGCGCGCGCACAAGCGCCGGTTCCACGAACTTCATCTCGCGGTCCTGCAGCGTCACTTCGAAACCGCGCAATGCACTCCACGCCGCGATGTCGCCGCCCATCACGCCGGCACCGACCACGTGCACGTGTTTGATGCCATGTGGTGTGTCCCCCGCGAGCCCGCGCATGCGTTCACGCAGGAAGAAGATGCGGATCAGATTGCGCGCGGTGGGCGTGGCCGCCAGTTTCGCGACCGAGCGCGCCTCCAGCTTGAGGCGTTGCGCGACGTCATCGCCACCGCGCCGCCATACGTCGATCAGCGCGAACGGGGCAGGGTAATCCCTGGGAGATGCCTTGGCTGCAGTCTGCTTGCGCACGATCGATGCGAGCAGCTGGCGTGCCGGCCAACAATTGGTCCACCACGCGACGGTACGCTGGGCGAACGCACGCGTGACCGGACGCAGTGCCAGCTTGCGCGCCTCGTCGAGCAACGCTTCGGGCGCGGCCAGACGATCGACCAGGCCTTCCGCCAGCGCGCGTTCGGCCGATGCCGCGCGTCCGGTCAGCATCATCGCCAGGGCTTTGGGCGCACCGATCAGGCGCGGCAGGCGCGCGGTGCCGCCCCAGCCCGGATGGATGCCGAGCTGCACTTCCGGCAGCGCGATGCGGGTTTCCGGCGCGCGCGCGGCGATGCGCATCCGGCAGGCCAGCGCGAGCTCGGTACCGCCGCCCATGCAGGCGCCGTGGATCGCGGCGACGGTCGGCATCGGCAATTGCGCCAGGCGCTCGAAGATGCGCTGGCCGTTTTCGATTTCCTCGCGCACGCTGCCCTGCCGCTCGTAACCCTCGAACTCCTTCAGGTCGGCGCCTACCGCGAAACCGGACGGCTTGCCGGAATGGATCACCACCGCGGCGGGCCGCTCGATGGCGATGCGTTCCAGCACCGCGTCGAGTTCGTCCAGCAGCGCGCGTGACAATGCATTCACGTTGCTGCCATTACGATCCATGGTCAGCACCAGCACGCCGTCGGTGCCTTGTGCAACCTTCCAGTGGTTGAGCCGCAGACCCTCGAACACGTCGCACTCCCGTTTGCAACCGGAATGGCATCATCGGCCGGGCGGGGGATGCGGTCAACGCCCCGGCGGCCTGCGCCGTTCAACCGTCGATCCCCGCCACCGGTTACGCTTGATCCGGCAGGGGGCCGACCCAACCGTATGTGAGAACGATTCCAGGGATTGCGGGATGGCCAAGTCGCTTGAACTTTCGCGCCAGGGGCGCGGTCATACCGAGGCGCACGTTGCGTCCGGTGCCGTAGGGAGTGCCGCCCGCATGGGCGATGTGGAAACCGATCGTGCTCTGGTCGAGCGCGTGCGCAAAGGCGACAACAAGGCCTTCGACCTGCTGGTGCGCAAGTACCAGCACAAGATCATCGGCCTGGTGTCGAGGTATGTGCATGACTGGAGCGAATGCGAGGATGTTGCCCAGGAAGCCTTCATCCGCGCCTATCGCGCGATCGGCGCCTTCCGTGGTGACAGTGCCTTCTATACGTGGATGTACAAGATCGCCGTGAACACCGCCAAGAATCACCTGGTCGCCCAGGGGCGCCGGCCGCCCGCCGAGGACATCGATGCCGACACGGCCGTGCAGTTCGACGCCGGCGCGCGCCTGCGCGACGAGGCCACCCCCGAACACGAACTGGCGCGACACGAGATTGAACAAACGGTGTTCGCCACGGTCGAAAAGCTGCCGGAAGAGCTGCGTGATGCGATCACCCTGCGCGAGGTCGATGGACTGTCCTACGAGGAAATCGCCGAACGCATGGACTGCCCGATCGGCACCGTGCGCTCGCGCATCTTCCGGGCGCGCGAGGCGATCGACGAAAAACTGCGACCGCTGCTCTCCAACGAAGATGTCTGATTCGTCGAATTTGTCGAACCGTGCTTCAAGAGGTGCAAGGTAATGGATCCGACCAGCCGTGAAGACCTTTCCGCCCTGATGGACGGCGAACTGGCCGCCGAGCCGACCCGCTTCCTGCTGCGGCGCCTCGACCATGATCCCGGGCTCGCGGCGACCTGGTCGCGCTGGCACCTGATCCGCGCCTGCCTCGCCTCTGATCCGGCGCGTCTGCCGGGACCTGTCCTCGGCAACGATTTTGCGTCACGCGTTTCCGCTGCCGTGCAGTCGGAAGCCGCACCGCAGGTGCGCCAACGGCATTGGGCGCGTTACATGGGCGGTGGTGCGATCGCCGCGGGCGTGGCCGTCGCCGCTTTGATGTTGAATACGCCGAATCCCCGTGTGGGCGCACCGGCGCCGGTCACGCAGTCCAGACCCGCGCCTGCATCGGCAGCGGCCACTGCGCTGGCCGAAGCCGCGCCTGCGGGGAACCAGATCACGCCGCCGTGGCTGTTGTCGCGCCAACCGACGGTACTGCCGATCCAGCCCGCGTCCGCCAATGTCGTGTATGGCACCGGCCTGATGCAGCCCGATTACCTGCGGCGCGCCACGTACGCGCACGACGCGGCGTTGCCGTTGACGCGCTCGTTCCAGGCCGACCCGTCGGAGTTGCCTTTCTCGATCGTGGTGCTTCCGGAAGCGCCGCCGGCCAGCAGTTCCGCCGTCCGGCACTGAGCGGCCACGCCGCGCCTCGCGGCGGGTCTGATGGTTTCGCGGACGCGCGCCGCATTCCCCTGATTTGCGCCGCGCCCGGTTTGGGCGGGCGCATGTGCGCGCATGCGCGGCCCGAAAGGTATCCTGTTTTGCAAATCAAATGAGGAGAACACCATGTTGAAGCGGGTGAGGCGGATGGCCGCCGTATTCGTTCTGTTGTGCTTTTCGGGTGCCGGCGTCGCGCTGGCGGCGACGCCGACCGCGGCGCTGCCGGACTTCACCAGCATCGTGCAGAAATACGGGCCGGCGGTGGTGAACGTGGTCGCGCACTACAACCACGCCAGCGAGATGGGCAGCGACAGCCCGGACCAGCAGCAGACCCAGCAGCCGCAGATCCCGGACATCTTCCGGCACTTCTTCGGGATGCCGTTCGGGCCGCAGCTCCAGCAGCCAGACCGCGGCGGCGAATCGCTGGGTTCGGGTTTCATCATTTCGTCCGACGGCTACATACTCACCAACCGCCACGTGGTGGCCAACGCCGATTCGGTGAAGGTGCACCTGTCCGACCACCGCACTTTCACGGCGAAGGTGGTGGGTACCGACAAGGGCTATGACATCGCGCTGTTGAAGGTCAATGCCACCAACCTGCCGACCGTGCAGATCGGCAATTCCAACGATCTGCAACCCGGGCAATGGGTGGTGGCCATCGGTTCGCCCTACGGGCTCGACCATTCGGTCAGTGCGGGCATCGTCAGTTACGTCGGCCGCAGCCTCGGCACCGACCAGCAGGACGTGCCCTTCATCCAGACCGACGTGCCGATCAACCGTGGCAACTCGGGTGGCCCGTTGTTCAATCTTGCCGGCCAGGTGGTCGGCATCAATTCGCAGATCTTCTCGACCGACGGCGGCTCGAACGGGATTTCGTTCTCGATCCCCATCAACCTCGCGATGAACGCGGAACAGCAGCTCAAGACCCGGGGCTATGTCCGCCGCGGCATGCTGGGCGTCGGCGTGCAGAACATCTCCGAGAACATCGCCAAGGCGCAAGGCATGGGCAGCACCCAGGGCGCGCTGGTGGCGCAAGTCCAGCCCGGCAGCCCGGCGGAGAAGGCCGGCATGAAAGTGGGCGATGTCATCACGGCGTTCGACGGCCACAAGGTTTACGATTCGTCCGAATTGCCGCCGCTGGTCGCGATGACCACGCCGGGCACCGAAGCAAGCGTGGCGATCCTCCGCAACGGCAAACCGATGAGCGTCAAGGTGAAGGTGGGCGAGATGCCGCGCAACGGCCTGTCGCAGCAATACCTCGCCAATGCGCCGGGCGCCGCAAGCGGCAGTGGCCTGCTGGGCCTCAAGGTGCAGGACATCACGCCAAGCATGCGCCAGCAGCTCGGCTACAGTGGCAAGGGCGGCGTGGTGATCACCGATGTTGAAGGCCCCGCGGCGCAGGCCCAACTGTCGCCGGGCGACGTGATCCTGCGCGTCGGCAACAAGCCGGTGGACAGTGTTGCCGAATTCCGGCGCGAAACCGCAAACCTGAAACCAGGTGACACGGTGCTGCTGCTGGTTTCGCACCAGGGGCAGAACCTGTTCATCGCGGTGAGCGTGCCGGCAAAGTAGCGACCGCGCGGGGTGCCGGTTCGACGAAGGGCCCGCCGCGAGGCGGGCTTTTCGTTTGTGTCCCTGCAACCCGATGACAGACCGACGTCCATCTCCTTTCCCGCGTGACTGCCGTTCGACGAGCATCGCAGGGCAGTCGAACGAACACGATGTTCGTTCGACCATCGCCGCAGGCGCAATGACCTTTGGCTGCTTCCTGCCGGAACAGAAGGTACCCCGCCCGCTTGCGAGCGGAACCGCTCTTTGGCGGAGGCGACGGAAAAAGACGAGGATGTCTCTGCGGGCTGCCCGGAACGCCTCAGGGCGTCCACTTCCTGTGCGCGTGGATCGACATCACCACCCCGAATCCGGCGAGCAGCGTGATCGCGGAGGTGCCGCCGTAGCTCACCAGCGGCAGCGGCACGCCGACCACGGGCAGCAGGCCGGCGATCATGCCGCCATTGACGATCACGTACACCATGAAGGCCAGCGCGAACGCACCCGCAACCAGCCGTGACCAGGTGTCGCGCGCGTTGGCGGCGATCCACAGGCAGCGGCCGACGATGAAGGCATACACGGCCAGCAGCGCGAGCACGCCGACCAGCCCGAATTCCTCCCCCAGCACCGCGAAAATGAAATCGGTGGTGTGCTCGGGCAGGAATTCCAGTTTGGATTGCGTGCCCTGGTTGAAACCCTTGCCGAGGATGCCGCCGGACCCGACCGCGATCATCGATTGCAGGATGTGCCAGCCACTGCCGAGCGGGTCGCTCTCGGGATGCAGGAAGGTCACGATGCGCTGGCGCTGGTACCCGTGCATGAAATGCAGCGCGATGGGCGCCGCGGCGGCCACCGCGACGACGGCGCCGCCGATCTTCCACCATTGCAGGCCGGCGAGGAACAGCACGAACAACCCCGAGGCCGCGACCAGCAGCGCGGTGCCGAGATCGGGCTGCTTGAAGATCAGGAAGGCGGGGATAGCAATCAACACGCCCGTGACGAGCAGGTCGCGCCAGCGCGGCGGCAGCGGGCGCGGGTGCAGGTACCACGCGATCATCATCGGCATCGCGAGCTTCATCAGTTCGGACGGCTGGAAACGCACCACGCCGATGTCCAGCCAGCGGTTCGCACCCTGGCCTTCGCCCAGCACCTTCACCACGACCAGCAGCAGGACGCCGATCACGTAGAACCACGGTGTCCATGCGCGCAGCAGGTTGGGCGGGATGCGCGAAATCGCGATCATCAGCACCGCCCCGATCACGAAGCGCGTGGCTTGCCCGGCCAGCGTGCCGGCGTCGAGATTGCTGGCGCTGTAGAGCACGGTCAGTCCCATCAGCGCGAGGACCAGCAGCCCGAAGGCGAGCGGGAGGTCGATGCGCGGGCGCGAGAACACCCTGCGCCCGATCCGGAACGCGCGTGCGGCGAGGCTGGCGGCGAAATCGTTCATGGCGTCGTCGGTCCCGTCGCCGAGGGCGGCGCGGCCGCGGCGGTCACCGGCACTGGCGGCCGCTGCGAAGGCGGCGTGTCGGCCAGCCACTGGTCCAGCATCTTGCGCGCGATGGGCGCTGCCGCGCTGCCGCCCCACGCGCCGTGTTCAAGCACGACGGCGATCGCGATCTGCGGATGGTCGGCGGGGGCGTAGCAGATGAACCACGCGCGGTGGCGCGAAGCGAGGTAGGCGAGGTTCTTGTTGGTGTTGTAGGCCTCGGTGGTGCGCGAATAGCGCTCGGCGGTTCCCGTCTTGCCCGCGATCAGGTACGGGAAACCCTTGCCGATGCCGGCCGCGTAAGCCGTGCCGGCAGGGTTGTAGATCACTCCGAGCATGCCTTGCTTGACGGCTTCGAGATCGGCGGGCGCGTGGGTAATCTGCACCGGCGGCGGTTGCTTGTAGGCAATCTCCGGCGAATCCAGGCCGCTGCTGGTCGCAGCCAGCAAATGCGGCGTGTGCGACAGTCCGCCACCGGCCAGCGTGGCCAGCGCGTGCGCCATCTGCAGTGGCGTCACCATCCAGTAGCCCTGTCCGATGCCCGCGATCACGGTTTCGCCGGGGTACCACGGTTGCTTGAACGTCTTGCGCTTCCATTCGGGCGACGGCAACACGCCACCGGTCTCGTCGGGCAGGTCGATGCCGGTGGGGCTTCCGAACCCGAATTTGGCCATCCATTCGTCGAACTTCCCGATGCCCATCTTGTAGGCGAGCGAATAGAAATACGTGTTGACCGACTGCGTGATGGCCTGCACGAGGTTGACGTTGCCGGCGCCGTAGCGGGTGTCGTCGCGGTAGCCGCGCGAGGAGCCGGGCAGGTACCAGGTGCCGGTGGACAGCACGGTGTCCGAAGGCTTGCGCAAGCCCAGTTCCAGCCCGCCCAGCCCGAGGAAGGGTTTGACCGTCGAACCGGGCGGATAGCCGCCGCGCATCGCGCGGTTGAGCAACGGTTTTTCCTCGTCGTCCAGCAGCGCCGTGTAATCGGCCTGGCTGATGCCGTTGACGAACAGGTTGGGATCGAAGCTCGGCACCGTCACCATCGCCAGCACGTCGCCGTTGCGCGGATCGATCGCCACGGCGGCGCCGGTTTGTCCCGCGAAGGCATTGATGGTCGCTTGCTGCAGACGCTCGTCGATCGTGAGGTACAGGTTCCTGCCGGGCTTGGCGGCAACCTGTTGCAGCACGCGCAGGGGCCGCTGGTTGGCATTGACCTCGACCACTTCATAACCGGGCGTCCCGTGCAGCAGGTCCTCGTATTCCTTTTCGATGCCGGTCTTGCCGATGTGCGTGCTGCCCGCGTACTTGTCGGGATCGAGGTGCTGCAGTTCCTTGTCGTCGATGCGGCCGACGTAACCCACGACATGCGCGAACTCGGGGCCGTACGGGTAATTGCGGGTGAGGTAGGGCGCAATGCTGACGCCTGGGAATTGCCACTGGTCGATCGCGAAGCGATCGCGCTCGCTTTCGGTGAGGCGGAACTTCAGCGGCACCGATTCGAATGAGCGGTGCTGCTTGAGGCTTTGCTTGAAGCGGCGGATGTCGTCATCGGTCAGCGGCACGACGGCGGAGAGCCGCTGCAGCATCGCGTCCATGTGCTTGACCTGGTCCGGGATCACGTCCAGCCGGAATGCGGGCACGTTGTCGGCCAGCAGCTTGCCCTCGTGGTCGTAGATCAGGCCGCGCGGCGGCGGCAGGTGGCGCAGGCGCACGCGGTTGGCCTTGGCGCGCGTCGAATATTCGGCGTGCTCGTAGACCTGCAGGTACACGAAACGCCCGGCCACCACCAGCACCAGCGCCAGCATGATCGCGAAGCCGGCCAGGGCGCGCCGGCCGAAGCGTGCGCGCCGCTCGCGTTCGTCCTTCAGCTCGCCGCGCCCGTTCGTGTTCATGTCGATTTCGCGCTTTTGCCGCGCACGCGAGTGTTGACGTCATCCAGCAGCAGGAACACGAACGGCCAGATCGCCGCGCCCACCGCGGGTGCCAGCCACGACAGCGCAGGCATCGCCGGGTCACCCGCGAAGGCACGGATCAACGCCTGCAGCACGTGGTTGTTGAGCAGCAGCAGGAACACCGCCAATGATTGTTGCCACATCGGGAAGAAGCGCAGGCGCGAACGGAAGCGCAGGGCGATGAACACGATGACCGCGAGGCGCAGGGCCTGGTCGCCCAGCAGTGCACCGTTCAGGAGGTCGGCGGCCAGGCCGACGCAGAACGCGAGCCCGATGCTCACGCGATCGGTCGACTCGAGAGACCAGTAGATCAGCACCAGCGCTGGCCAATACGGTTTCAGCGGCTGGATCACCGCGGGCAGCGGCATCAGCATCAGCAGCAGCGCCAGCGCGATGCCCATCCAGAACGCCCAGCCTTGCGCGTGCAGGCGGTTCATGGCGTGGTTGCGGTGGCCGGTGCCGCCGGTTGAGCGCGCGTCGGTTTCTGCACCGCAGTGCCGGGTGCCAGCGATGACGGCGGCCCGACTTCGGGCGCCGGCGCAGGTGGACCCACCGGATCGGGCTGGTCGCGCAGCAGCAACACCTCGCCGCTGCGTTGCAGTTCCGCCGCGGGCTTGACGACCGCTTCGAGGAACATCCCGGATGGCCCATGCTTCAGCTTTTCGATGGTGCCGACGGGAAAGCCTGCCGGAAAGCGTCCACCCAGCCCGGACGTGACCCACTGGTCGTCGGGCTTGATGTCGGAGGACAACGGCAGGTTCGGCACCACCAGTTCATCCGGGTCGCCGGTGCCGTGCGCGATGCCACGCAGCCCGTTGCGCGTCAGCATCACCGGCACCGCGTGGTCGGGATCGACCACCAGCATCGCCACCGAAGCGTGGGGCAGCGTTTCGATGATCTGCCCCATCACGCCGTGCGAATCGATCACCACCTGACCGACACGCACGCCTTCGTCGGCGCCCACGTTCAACATCACGCGGTCGCGGGTCGGTCCGAGTTGCACGTCGATCAGGCGCGCCAGCTGCGCGTGCATGCCGAGCAGGTGCTGGGTGTCCAGCAACTGCTTGAGGCGCTCGTTCTGGTGCGTCACAGCGTCCATGCGGTTGAGACGTGCCTGCGCCAGCATCAACGCTTCGCGCAGTTGCCGGTTTTCGTCGATCAATGTACTGCGCTGGGCGAATGCGGTGCTGGCTTCGTGTACCCAGTCGGCCGGCGCCGCGGCCATCTTGTAGACCGGCACGATCGCGGCCGCGGTGAGGTAACGCGCCCGGTGCAGCCAGCCGTTGCGGTGGTCGAGCACCATCAGGATTGCGGCCAGCGCCAGGTACGCAATCAGGCGCAACGTTCCCGCGGTCGCGTCCGAGAAGATCGGAGAGGATTCCTTTTGCGGAAGCGCCATGGCGGTGCGGGTAGGGTGAAGCGGGACTGCAGCGTAACAACAAAAGAAATGAAGCGGAGGTTCCGCGTTCCCATTTCCGAAAAACGTGCGTCAAGGGGTGTCGGGCACCGGCTTTTTCTTCCCCCTTCCGCAGGAAGGGCGGAGCGGAGCGAACGCCCGCGCAGCGGGAGAGGGGTGGCGGTTGCGTTTGTGTGGGACATCCCTCCGCGCCTTCGGCGCGACCCCTTCGGAACGAAGGGGATGAAGGTCAGGGTCTTGCCCAGCCCGGGCATCACTCGCTCGCGAAGAAATCGCTTCCATGCATGTCGATCAGCTCCAGCGCCCGGCCGCCGCCGCGCGCGACACAGGTCAGCGGGTCCTCGGCGACCTGCACGTACAGGCCGGTTTCCTCGCTGATCAGCTTGTCGAGGTCGCGCAGCAGCGCGCCGCCGCCGGTCAGCACGATGCCGCGCTCGTGCACGTCCGAGCACAATTCCGGCGGGGTCTGCTCCAGCGCGGCCTTCACCGCCGCGACGATGCCGTGCAGCGGCTCGTGCAGCGCTTCCAGCACTTCGTTGCCGTTGATGGTGAACATGCGCGGCACGCCCTCGGCGAGGTTGCGGCCGGAGACTTCCATCTCGCGCACGTCCTTTTGCGGATAGGCACAGCCGATCTCGATCTTGATGCGTTCGGCCGTCGGCTCGCCGATCAGGGTGCCGTTGCTGCGGCGCACGTAGTTGATGATGGCTTCGTCGAAGCGGTCGCCGCCGATGCGGACGGATTGCGAATACACGATGCCGTTGAGCGACATCACCGCGACTTCCGAGGTGCCGCCGCCGATGTCCAGCACCATCGAGCCGCGCGCCTCGTGCACCGGAATGCCGGCACCGATCGCGGCGGCCATCGGCTCCTCGATCAGGAACACGTCGCGCGCGCCGGCGCCTTCGGCCGATTCCTTGATCGCGCGCCGCTCGACCTGGGTCGAGCCGCAGGGCACGCACACCAGCACGCGCGGGCTGGGGCGCAGGAAGCGGTTCTTGTGCACCTGCTTGATGAAGTGCTGCAGCATCGCCTCGGTCATGGTGAAGTCGGCGATCACGCCGTCCTTCATCGGCCGCACCGTGACGATGTTGCCCGGCGTGCGGCCCAGCATCATCTTGGCGTCGTTGCCGACCGCCGCCACCGCGCGGGGGCCGCCCGGACCACGGTCCTGGCGGATCGCGACGACCGAGGGTTCGTTGAGCACGATGCCCTGGTCGCGCACGTAGATCAGCGTGTTCGCGGTACCAAGGTCGATGGAAATGTCGTTGGAAAAGATGCCGCGGAACAGTTTGAACATGCGCGAACCGGCAGGGTGCGGGCCTGGGCGACAGGCGGGTCAGGAGGGAACGCGCCAGTCTAGTTACAGCACGGCCCGGGCGCAAGGACGG
>DATEKI010000023.1:0-11328 GCA_035277545.1 Rhodanobacteraceae bacterium
TACCCAGCAGAACACGGTCACCCAGTACCAGGCCGCGGTGGCCGCGGACAATGCCAGCATCCAGGACACCAAGGTGCAGCTCGGCTTCACCAGGATCACCTCGCCGATCGACGGGCTGGCCGGCATCCGCCAGGTCGATCCCGGCAACGTGATCACCACCACGACCACCATCGTCACCGTCACCCAGACGCATCCGATCTACGTGATCTTCACGCTCGCGGGCAAATACCTCGATGAGGTACGCGCGGCGCAGGCCAAGGCGCCGCTGACCGTGTCGATCCTGGATGCGTCCAACAAGGTGATCGAAGGTGACGGCAAGTTGCTGGTCATCGGCAACCAGATCGATCCGTCCACGGGCTCGTTCCAGTTGAAGGCCGAATTCCCCAACGGCAACAACCAGCTCTTTCCGGGCCAGTACGCCAACACGCAACTCCAGGTAACGGTGGATGCCGGCGCCCTGGTGGTGCCGACCGCGGCCGTGCAGCGCGGACCGAACGGCGACTATGTGTGGCTGGTCACCGACAAGCGCCCGGAAAATGCCGCCGACAGTTCGGCTCCCGCCGGCAGCGCGAAGGGACGACGCGGCAAGGGCGCCGGCAGCAGCGCGCCCGCCGACGACAAATCGTCCGACAGCAGGCCCGCCAGGTACGTCGTCATGCAGCCGGTGGTCACCGGCGGCGAGGCCGGTGACGCGGGCATCATCGTGACGCACGGCCTCAAGGCCGGCGACGAGGTCGTCACCGCGGGACAGTTCCGCCTCAAGCAGGGCAGCAAGGTGACTCCGATGAAACCGGGCGAAGTTCCCGCGCCGCCGACCACTGCGGAAATCAAGGCCGCGGCGAAGTCCAGCGGCGGCCGCGGCCGGAGGCGTTGATGGAATGCCCCCTTCCAAGGGAAGGGGGTCGCTGCGCCTGGCAACGCCAGGCGCGGCGGCGGGATGCGCTTGGCGCTTGCCATGAGAAGCCATCCCGCTCGTCGCGCTTCGCGCGCGTTCGCTCCCGCTCCGCCCTTCGCTCCGCAGGGGGAAGACAAGCAGCGGTCGGCTCCCACGATATCTACGCCTGAACCCCATGGGCTTTTCCTCGATCTTCATCCGCCGGCCGATCGCCACGTCACTGTTGATGCTGGCGGTGCTCCTGCTCGGCATCATCGGCTACAAGGCGCTGCCGGTTTCGGCGTTGCCAGAGATCGAGGCGCCGAGCCTCGTGGTCACCACGCAGTATCCCGGTGCCAGCGCGACCACCATCGCCACGCTGGTCACCACGCCGCTGGAACAGCAGCTCGGGCAGATCTCCGGCCTGACGATGATGAGTTCCAACAGCGCGGCGGGGTTGTCGACCATCACGCTGCAGTTCGCGATGGACACCAACCTCGACGTCGCCTCGCAGGACGTGCAGTCGGCGCTGCGCACCGCACGGCTGCCGTCGAGCCTGCCCTATCCGCCGGTCTACAACCGGGTGAACCCGGCCGACGCGCCGATCATCACGCTGGCGCTCACGTCCGACAGCGTGCCGTTGCGCGACGTCAACAACTACGCCGACTCGATCCTGTCGCAACGCCTCGCGCAGGTGCCTGGCGTGGGCCTGGTGTCGATCGCCGGCAACGTGCGGCCGGCGGTGCGCGTGCAGGTCGACCCCGGCAAGCTGGCCAATCTCGGCCTGACCATGGAGGACGTGCGCTCGGCGCTCACGCAGGCCAACGTCAATGCCGCCAAGGGTTCGCTGAACGGCGCGGTGCAGACCTACGAGATCGGCACCAACGACCAGTTGCAGAGCGCACAGGAATACGCCGGCACCATCATCGCGTACAAGAACGGCGCGCCGGTGAAACTCTCCGACGTCGCCACCGTGGTGGACGGCGTCGAGAACGACCAGCTGGCCGCGTGGGCGAACGGCAAGCCGGCGGTGCTGCTGGATATCCGCCGCCAGCCCGGCGCCAACATCATCAAGACGGTCGACCAGATCGAGCAGACCCTGCCCGATCTGCGTGCGGTGCTGCCCGCGGGCATCCACCTCTCGGTGTTCGCCGACCGCACGATCACCATCCGCGCGTCGGTGCACGACGTCGAGATGACGCTGCTCATCGCGATCGCTCTGGTGGTCGCGGTGATCTTCGTGTTCCTGCGCCGACTGTGGGCCACGATCATCCCTGCCGTCGCGGTGCCGCTGTCGCTCATGGGCACCTTCGCGATCATGGCGTTCGCGGGGTTCTCGCTCGACAACCTGTCGCTGATGGCGCTGACCGTCGCCACGGGCTTCGTGGTGGACGATGCGATCGTGATGATCGAGAACATCGTGCGCTATCTGGAGCAGGGCAAGGAAGGCCGCGAGGCCGCCGAAACCGGTTCGCGTGAAATCGGCTTCACGGTGCTGTCGTTGACCGTTTCGCTGATCGCGGTGTTCCTGCCGCTGCTGCTGATGCCGGGCGTCACCGGACGGCTGTTCCACGAATTCGCGTGGGTGCTGACCATCGCGGTCGCGATCTCGATGTTCGTGTCGCTGACGCTGACGCCGATGATGTGCGCCTACCTGCTGAAACCGGGTTCGCTGCCCACCGGCGACGAAGAAGCGATGGAACACCGCCGCGGTTTCTACGCGAGGATGCTCGGCTGGTACGAATCGAGCCTCGATTGGGTGCTGGAACACCGGCGCACCACGATGCTTGTCGCCGCGGCGTCGGTTGCGGTGACCGTGCTGCTGTATGTCGTGATTCCGAAGGACCTGCTGCCGGAGCAGGATACCGGCCTGATCACCGGCGTGGTGCAGGCCGACAACGACATCGCCTTCCCCGCGATGTCGCGCAGCACCCAGGCCGTCACCGCCGCGCTGCGCAGGAATCCCGCGGTCGCCGGCGTGGCCTCGTTCATCGGCGCGGGCTCGATCAACCCCACGCTCAACCAGGGCCAGATCAGCATCGTGCTGAAACCGCGCGGCCAGCGCGGCAGGCTGGATGCGGTCGTCGACAGCCTGCAGAAGGATGTCGCGGGCATTCCCGGCGTGGAATTGTTCCTGAAACCGGTGCAGGACATCACGCTCGATACCACCGTCGCGCCGACCGAATACCAGTACGCGATTTCCGAGGTCGATCCGAAGGATCTCGCGAAGAACGCGCAGCGCGTGGTGCAGGCGGTGAAACAGCTGCCGGAGTTGGCCGACGTCTCCGACAACCTCGCGATGAACGGGCGTGCGCTGAGACTCGACATCGACCGCACCGCCGCGAGCCGCCTCGGCGTGCCGGTGCAGACCATCGACGACACCTTGTACGACGCCTACGGCCAGCGCCAGATCTCCACCATCTTCACCCAGCAGAACCAGTACCGCGTGGTGCTGGAGGTGGAGCCGCAATTCCGCAACCGTTCCGACCTCATGAACATGCTGACGGTGCGGTCGAACGGCACCAGCGGCGCGCTGACCGGCACCAACGCCACCAGCCTGGGCATGGTCAAGTCGGCCAACTCCTCGACGGCCACCGGCATCGGGCAATCCAACACCGGCATCCTGCTCGGCGGCGGCAACACCGTTCCGCTGTCCACGCTGGCCAGCGCGACGCTCACCGATGCACCGCTGGTGATCGCGCACCAGAACCAGCTGCCGGCGGTGATCATTTCGTTCAACGTCGCGCCCGGCTACTCGCTGTCGCAGGCGGTGGATGCGATCAACAGCGCCACGTCATCGCTGAGCCTGCCACCGCAGGTGCGCGTGCAGTTCATCGGCAAGGCCGCGGAGTTCTCCTCGTCGCTGGGCAACGAAGCCTTGTTGCTGCTGGCCGCAATCGTGGTGATCTACATCGTGCTGGGCGTGCTGTACGAAAGTTACATCCACCCCTTCACGATCCTCTCGACGCTGCCGCCGGCGGGCGTGGGCGCGCTGCTCGCGCTGATGCTGTTCGGCATGCCGCTGTCGGTGGACGGCATCGTCGGCATCGTGCTGCTGATCGGCATCGTGAAGAAGAACGCGATCATGATGATCGACTTCGCGATCACGGCGCAGCGGCGTGGCATGAATCCGCACGACGCGATCCGGCGCGCCTGCCTGCTGCGCTTCCGTCCGATCATGATGACCACCTTCGCGGCGCTGTTCGGCGCGCTGCCGCTGGCGCTCGGCAACGGCATCGGCGCGGAACTCCGGCGCCCGCTGGGCGTGGCGATCGTCGGTGGCCTGCTGCTGTCGCAACTGGTGACGCTGTACACCACGCCGGTGATCTATCTCTACATGGAACGCTTCAGCGACTGGCTGCAACAGCGCAGAGCGCGGGCGCATCCCGAACTGGCCGCCGGGGGCGGGGTGGGCGAGCCGTGACGAGCCGTCTGCGCGAAGCTGCTTTGCCTTGCCCCTCTCCCTCCGGGAGAGACGCCATCCATGGCACAAAGGCTCCGTGGTGGCGCGCAGCGCCGGGTGAGGGTCCGGTTTCGCGCAACCTCCATCACCGCGCGAGACCCGTACCCTTGCCCCCAACCCCTCTCCCGACGGGAGAGGGGAGCAAAGTGCCATGAATATTTCCGGCCCCTTCGTCAAACGCCCCATCGGCACTTCGCTGATGGCGGCGGGCGTGCTGGCGATCGGCATCCTGTGCTATTTCCTGCTCGGCATCAGCGCGCTGCCGGAGGTTTCGTTCCCGGCGATCTGGGTGTCGGCCGCCGAACCAGGCGCCAATGCCACCACCATGTCGTCCACCGTGACGGCACCGCTGGAACGCCACCTCGGCCAGATCCCGGGCATCGACATGATGCGTTCGCGCAGCTCCGCCGGCAGCGCGTTCGTGATCCTGCTGTTCGACTCCGACGTGGACATCAACGCCGCCGCGCAACAGGTGGATGCCGCGATCAACGCGGCGGTGCCCGACCTGCCGGCGGGCCTTGCGATGCCGCAGTGGCACAAGGCCAATCCGAATGACGACCCGGTGATCACGCTGGCGTTGACGTCGGACACGCAGCCGATGTCGGCGCTGTTCGACTCGGCGAACACCCTGCTGCAACCGCGCCTCAGCCAGTTGGACGGGGTCGCTTCGGTGGATGTCTCCGGCAGCGCGCAACCGGCGGTGCGGGTGGACGTCGACCTGCACAAGCTCACCTCACTCGGCCTTTCCACCAACGATATCCGCAACGCGATCACCGCGGCGAACGTGACGTCGCCGCAGGGCTTCCTCACCGACGGCGAGATCTCCACAGCGATCACCGCGACCGACCAGTTGCACACCGCCGACGATTTCGCGGACCTGGTGATCGCGACGCACAACGGCATGCCGGTGTACCTCCACGACGTCGCGAACGTGTACGAAGGCGCGGAGGACAAGTTCCAGGCAGCCTATTTCAACGGCAAGCGCTCGATCCAGTTGCAGGTGTACAAGCGCCCCGACGCGAACGTCATTGCGACGGTCGATGGCGTGAAGGACGAGCTCCCCGGCTTGCGCAACCTGGTGCCGCCGGGCACGCAGATCACGCCGTATTTCGACGAGACCTCGACCATCCGCAACTCGGTCAACGACGTGCAGATCACGCTGCTGATCAGCCTGTCGATGGTGATCCTGACGATGGCGCTGTTCCTGCGCCGGCTCGCGCCCACGCTGATCGCTTCCGCGGCGGTGCCGATGTCGCTGGGCGGGGCCTTCATCGTGATGTACGCGATGGATTACACGCTGGACAACCTGTCGCTGCTGGCGCTGGTGATCGCGTTGACGTTCGTGGTGGACGACGCGATCGTGGTGATCGAAAACATCATCCGCCATCTCGACCAGGGCAAGTCGCGCCTGCAGGCGGCGCTGGAGGGCGCGAAGGAAATCGGCTTCACCATCGTCGCGATCACGGCGTCGCTGCTGGCGGTGTTCATGCCCATCCTGTTCGCGCCGTCCTTCATCGGCATGTGGTTCCGCGAATTCACGGTCACCATCATCGCCGCGATCTTCGTGTCGATGCTGGTTTCGCTGACGCTGACGCCGGCCCTGTGCGGCCGTTTCCTGCGCCACCACGATCACGAAAGCGGACCGTCGAAACTGTCGCGCGCGATCGACCGCTTCCACGCGGGCATGCTTGCCGTCTACAGGCGTACGCTGGACTGGACGCTGCACAGGCACCCGAAGCTGATGGCGTGGTCGCCGCTGGTGCTGCTGGCGTTCACGATCTACCTGTTCCACGTGCTGCCCGGCACCGATTTTCCCCCGCAGGACACCGGGTTGATCTGGGGCCGCGCCAGTGGCGAAGTCACGATGTCGTTCGCCGATCTCGAAGCGCGCACCCAGGCACTGGTGAAGATGCTGCGCCAGGATCCCGCCGTCGAGTACGTCGGCGCGTCGGTCGGCACAAGCAGGCGTGGACCCAGCGGATGGTTCAGCATCCAGTTGAAGCCGTTCGGGCAGGAGCGCAAGGACACGACCGACCAGGTGGTCGCGCGGCTGTCGGCCAAGGTCGCGCGTTACCCCGACCTGGACGTGCGCTTCCGCGCATTGCAGGATCTTGGCGGTGGAGGCGGCGGCACCAGCCAAGGCGGCCAATACAGCGTGAACCTGCAGGGCAACAGCGCCACGGAACTGGAGGAGTGGCTGCCGAAGCTGCAGGCGCAGCTGCAGAAGAATCCGATGTTCCGCGACGTGGGCACCGACCTCGACCAAGGTTCGCTGCTGCAGAACATGGTGGTGGACCGCGCCAAGGCCACCAGCCTCGGGGTGTCGATGGCGGCCGTGGACGATGCGCTCTACAACGCGTTCGCCCAGCGCCAGATTTCGACGATCTACTCCGACACCAACCAGTACCAGGTGGTGCTGAGCGCGTTGCCCGCGCAGACCGCGTCGCCCGCCGCGCTGAACGGCCTTTTCGTGCGCTCGTCCAGTGGCAAGATGGTTCCGATCAGTGCGATCGCGCACCAGGAGTCGAGCACCTCGCCCAGCCAGATCGAACACATCAACCAGATGACCAGCATGTCGCTGTCGTTCAACCTGGCGCCCGGCATTTCCATGGGCGACGCCACCAAGCAGATCAACAAGACCATCGCCGACATGCGCATGCCCGGCGATATCAAGCTCGGCATGGGTGACTTCTTCCGCCGCTTCGAGCAACAGATGGCGATGATGCCGCTGCTGCTGGTCGGGGCCATCATCGCCGTGTACCTGGTGCTCGGCATGTTGTACGAAAACCTGGTGCACCCGGTGACGATCCTGTCCACGCTGCCCGCCGCGGGGGTCGGCGCACTGCTGGCGTTGAAGGTGACCGGCCTGCCGCTGTCGATCGTGGCGATCATGGCGCTGGTCCTGCTGATCGGCCTGGTCAAGAAAAACGCGATCATGATGATCGACTTCGCGCTGGTCGCCGAGCGCGAAGGCCGCACGCCGCTGGACGCGGTGCGCGAGGCGTGCCTGGTGCGTTTCCGTCCCATCATGATGACGACGATGGTGGCGATCCTTGCCTCGGTGCCGCTGGTGATCGGCCTCGGCACCGGCGCCGATCTGCGCCGTCCGCTCGGCGTCGCGATGCTGGGCGGCCTGATCTTCTCGCAGAGCCTCACCCTGCTCTCGACGCCCGCGATCTACCTGGTCTTCGCGTCCTGGGCGCGTCGGCGGAAGGAGCGCAAGGCGCAGCGGAAAGAGCGTCGCAGGCTCGCTGCGCAGCAAGGCTGAGCCGGGACTGGAAACACGCAGGGCGCAGCCCGGATGCAACGAAGTGGCATCCGGGAATACGGCCCGGATTTCGTTGCACTTCATCCGGCCTGCGTGGCTTGACGCCGCGAACGCGGCGCGGCTTGTTATGCTTGATGCCGCCATCGCCATGCCCACTTCCATGCCAGCGAAGCCCCAACCGGCAGTTCCCGCACACGCCCGCATCGCCTTCATCGGCGGCGGCAACATGGCGCGCAGCCTCATCGGAGCGCAGCTTGCGCGCGGCGTCCCGCCTGCCGCGATCACGGTCGCCGAGCCGCGCGCGGAAGCGCGCGAGGCATTGGCCCACGAGTTCGGCGTGCCGACCTTCACCGACAACGCCGCGGCCATCGCCGGCGCCGACTGCGTGGTGCTGGCGGTGAAACCTCAGGTCATGCGCGCGGCGTGCGCGGCCCTCGCCGAACCGCTGCGCGGCGCGAACCCGCTGGTGATCTCCATCGCCGCCGGGGTGCGCATCGCGCAAATCGAAAAACTGCTCGGAGAGGGACATGCGATCGTGCGCTGCATGCCCAACACGCCCGCGCTGGTCGGTGCCGGCGCGGCGGGCCTCTGCGCCAACCGCAACGTCGACGCTGGGCAACGCGCCCTGGCGGAACGCCTGCTCGACGCCGCGGGCATCGTGCGCTGGATCGACGACGAGGCGCAGATGGACACGGTGACGGCGCTGTCCGGCTCCGGTCCCGCCTACTTCTTCCTGCTGGTCGAAGCGATGGAAGACGCTGCCGTGCAACTGGGCCTGCCGCGCGACACCGCGCGCGCGTTGGCAGCGCAAACCTGCCTCGGCGCCGGGCACATGCTGGCCGACGGCAACGAGACGGCGACGGAGCTGCGCCAGCGCGTCACCTCCCCGCACGGCACCACCGCCGCGGCGCTGGACACCTTCGAAGAAGGCGACTTCCGCGCGCTGGTCGGGCGCGCGCTGGCTGCCGCGAAGCGGCGGGGTGCGGAAATGTCGGCGGAAATGGACGACGCCCCATGATCTATCTCGCCAATGCGCTGGCCCTGCTGATCCAGTTCGCGTTCGGGTGCGTGGTTGCGCTGTTCGTGTTCCGCCTGCTCGCCGAAGCCGTGCGCGCGGACTTCTACAATCCGATCTGCCAGTTCCTTTACCGCGCCACCAACCCGATCCTGACCCCGCTGCGGCGCGTGATCCCGACCTGGCGTCGCATCAACCTCGCGGCCCTGCTGATCGCGTGGATCCTGGAAGTCGTCAAGAATTTCCTGCTGCGCTTCGTCGCCGGCGATTTCTGGGCGTCCGACGCGGGCACGCTGGTGTTGGGCGTGGCCGACCTGCTGAACTTCTTCATGATCGTTTACCTGATCATGATCTTCGCGTGGGCACTGCTCAGCTACATCAACGTCGACGCGCGCAACCCGCTGGTGCCGCTACTCGGCAAGATCGTCGGCCCGGTGCTGAAACCCTTTCGCAAGGTGCTGCCCTTGCTCGGCGGCTTCGATCTTTCACCCGTACTGGCGATCCTGGTGATCCTGCTGATCCAGACGGTGGTCGTGGCGTGGTTGATGAACGTCGGGCACACGATCTGATCGTTCTTGCGCGTACCGTCGCTCGACATCCATGTCTTTTTCCGCGCCCCTCCCGGGTGCGCGGGTGGCTTCTCTTTGCTTGGCCAAAGAGAAGTCACCAAGAGAAAGGCCACCCCGCGAACCCGTCCTGAGCACATCCCTGTGCTCAGGATGCGCGAGCGGCCGCCGGGGTTCGCCGACGGTCCATCCATGGACCTGCGGCGAACTGGCGCACATCCTGTGCGCCATCCTTCGGACTTTTCCGTCGCCCGCTCGCCGTGTTCGAGGGGCCCCGGGTTGCGCGCTTCCTGCGCGCACGCACCGGCGAAGCAAACAAATCGGTCTTGCTCCGAGCGAGGCCATGGATGGCCGCCATCGAAGAGAGGAACTGGCGCCGTTGGCGGTGCCGAGAAGCGCAGCCGAACGGCGGAGCAAGCGCCGCATGTTTGAGCACAGGGATGTGCGAGTTCGGCGCGGCCGCCGTTCGGCGAGCATCGCAGGGCAGTCGAACGAACACGATGTTCGTTCGGCCACCGCTACAGGCGCCATGGTCTTTGGCTACTTTCTGCCGTACCAGAAAGTAGCTCGCTCGCCGCTGAGGCGAGCGAAATCCGGCGAAAACGTTTCGTGCTCGCAGCGAGCAGAGCCGCTCTTGGCGAGGCGCGCGGAAAATGACATGAATGTCAAGGCCGCGCGCTGAGCGCCCAACGAGCGATGATTGCGTGCAGCGCATCCAGTCCGTCGGTGAGTGCTGCGGGCCCCGGCTGCAGGATGATCGGAGACTTGATCTCATGCAGCTCGCCGTCGCGTACGGCGGAAATGGCATCCCAACCGGAACGCGCGGCAACGCTTCCCGGCTGGAATTTCTTGCCGCACCAGGAGGCCATGATGATGTCCGGCGCGCGCCGAACGACTTCCATCGGGTCGGCAAGAATGCGGTTTTTTGCCAGCGATTCGCTGGCCAGTTCCGGAAACACGTCCTCGCCACCCGCGATGCGGATCAGCTCCGCGACCCAGCGGATGCCGGTGATGGGCGGCTCGTCCCACTCCTCGAAATAGACGCGCGGGTGCCGCGGCAGCGCGGCGCCTTGCGCACGCACGCGCGCGACGTGCGCTTCGAGTCCACGGGCGTACACCTCGGCCTTGTCGTGGGCACCAACCAATGCACCCAATCTGCGCACGTAATCGACGGTGCCGTCCACCGAGCGATGGTTGCTGATCCACACCTCGACACCGGCCTTGACCAGCTCGCGCGCGATGTCGGCCTGGATGTCGGAGAAACCGATGGCCATGTCCGGTCGCAACGCGAGGATCCTGTCGATCTTCGCGCTGGTGAACGCGGAAACCTTGGGTTTCTCCTTGCGCGCACGCGGCGGCCGCACGGTGAAGCCGGAAATGCCGACGATGCGATCCTGCTCGCCGAGGGCGTACAGCACCTCGGTCGGCTCCTCGGTAAGACAAACTATTCGCTGGGGTCCGTGCGGCATATCGATTCCCGCAGAGTCATGCACGAACCATCCGTGGTGCGCGGCGCTCGCTGGCGCGAGATGCCCCCGGCATCTCGCGAAAACCCCAGCTCGCCCACTCACGGATACAGCAGGCGTTCGTGCCACGTGCCGTCGACGAGTTGCCAGCGATGGCGCTCGTTCAGGCGATGCTCGTGCGCGTACCAGAATTCCACCATGTCCGGGACCACCAGGTAGCCGCCCCATTTTTCCGGCCGCGGCACGGGGCGTTCACTGAACTGGCGCTCGACGTCCGCCACCCGTTGCTCCAGCGTCGCGCGGTCGGGCAACGTCTGCGACTGCAGTGATGCCCATGCACCGAGCTGGCTGAGGCGCTCGCGGGTGGCGAAATAGGCATCGGATTCCCCGGTCGGCAATTTTTCCGCACGGCCTTCGATACGCACCTGCGCAGCGGGCTCGAGGTGTTTCCAATGCAGGCACAACGCGACGCGTGGATTGGCCGCGAGCTGCCTTCCCTTGTCGCCTTCGTAATCCGTGAAGAAGGTCAGGCCGCGCGCGTCGAGCGTCTTCAGCAACACCATGCGCGAATGCACGCGGCCGTCGGGATCGGCGGTCGCAATGTTCATCGCGTTCGGTTCGGGATCGCCACTGGCCAGCGCCGAGGCGCGCAGGCGCTGCAGGGTTTCGAGAATCG
>DATEKI010000024.1:0-4545 GCA_035277545.1 Rhodanobacteraceae bacterium
CTTCAAGCTCTGCCCGCGTGCGCGGCACCCCGCCGCCGTGGCGTTCGATCAGCAACGCACAGGTCGCGATGATGTTCTTCGCCTTGGCGTTGTACAGGCCAATGGTCGAGATGTATTGCTTGAGGCCGTCCTCGCCCAGCGTGAGGATTTTTTCCGGCGTATTGGCCACCGGGAACAGGCGCCGGGTGGCCTTGTTGACGCCGACATCGGTGGCCTGCGCCGACAGGATCACCGCGACCAGCAATTCGAACGGCGTGGCGTACGCGAGTTCGGTGGTCGGATTCGGATCGAGGTCGCGCAGGCGACGGAAAAGCTCCGCGACGTTTTCCCGCTTCATTGGTGCGATCGTCCCTGATCGCCGCGTCGTCTGGCGTCGGCAAGTGGTGTGGTCGTTTCGGAACCACAAACACCAGAACGGCCATCCTTGGCCTGGCTTCCCACGACAGCCGCCTTGCGCGCGCGGCCCCGGCTGATGGCCGCCAGCACTTCGGCATGGCTGATCGCCTGCGCGGGTATCGCTGCGGTCGAAGAAGTTTCGTGGCGCCGCGCCGCGCGTTCGGCACGTTCGCGCGCGAGTCGGGCGTTGCGCACAACGAAACGTTTGCGCGCATCGTCAGCTTTCGCGCGTTCGTGCAGTTCGGACTTGCCCCAGCGGAACCAGTCGAGCAGCGGAATGTGCGAAGGGCACGCATCCACGCAACGGTTGCATTCGCTGCAGGCGTCCACTCGCGCCTCGCGTGCGGCGGCCAGGTCGTCCCGCGCCAGCGCGAAGAACAGCGCTTCCG
Source organism: Rhodanobacteraceae bacterium (assembly GCA_035277545.1). Taxonomy (GTDB): domain Bacteria; phylum Pseudomonadota; class Gammaproteobacteria; order Xanthomonadales; family Rhodanobacteraceae; genus 66-474. The sequence goes on from DATEKI010000024.1 coordinate 786, forward strand.
GATTCAGCGCATCCGGGCACGCGCGCACGCAGTCGCCGCAGTGGATGCAGGGTTGCTGGCTGGAAATGTCATCGGCCATCGCGGCGCAATTCCAGCACGTCGATGGTGGGCGGGCAATCGAATCGCAGCGGCATGCCGGTCACGCCTATGCCGGGCGTCACGAACAGCTTGCCGGTGGGCGTGTCGTAATAGCCGTTCACGTAGCGTTCGCCGCGCGTCAGCATGAACACCTTTTCGGTGAGCCACGGGAGGTACACCTGCCCGCCGTGGGTGTGGCCGGCCATCGCCAGCGCGAAATCCACGCCATGCAGGGCGCGCAGGCTGTGCGGCTGGTGCATCAGGACCAGCAACGGTTTGTCGTGCGGCAACGTTTTCAGGAACGTGGTGTCGTCGCGCCCGCTCCACCAGTCGTACAGCCCTGCGAGCCGGAACGCAGGGAAATCGATCACGCGATGTTCGATGAACCGCACGTTCGGCGCTGCCATCGCGCGAACGATCTTTTGCGCCAACGGTGGTCCCGGCAGTTGCACGTCGTGGTTGCCGAGCACCACGTAGACCGGCTTGTCGATGTGCCGCAGCGGCGCCAGCGCGGCGGCAAGGTCGTGTGGCGGGCCGTAGGTGAGGTCGCCCGCGACCAGCACCATGTCGACGTGCAGGGAATTGAGTTTCGCGACCATCTGCGTGAGCTTGCCGGTACGCGTGAAAATACCGATGTGCATGTCGCTGACCAATGCGATGTCCAGGTCGATCGGCGCCGGAATCACGGTGCGGCGCACCACCAGCCGGTTCGGCGCCACGAAACGCGCCCAGCACAGCACCGCGCAAACGAACGCCAGCACGATCGCGCCGGCTGCGCGCCAGCGGCGTTGTTCGCGGATCCGCAGCCAGGCCTTGAATCCCGATTGCAGCAGCAGCGGCCACAGCAGCCACGAGCCGTGCAGCAAGACGAGTTGCACGAACGCCTTCAGGCGCTGCTGCGACTCGATGTCGAAGGTGGGGTACTCCCACGCCGGCCACACGAAGCAGAACACCATGATCGCGGCGACCCATGCCACGCGCCACAGCCAGCGCCGACGATCGGGGCTCAGGGTGGGCATGGCAGCAAGGGGCGCGGTAGCCGGGCGGGCACGGCGGGCGCCGCAACCATCGCGATGCAATCGACGGGGCAGGGCGGGATGCAGAGTTCGCAACCCGTGCACAAATCGGCGATGACGGTGTGCATCAACTTGCTGGCGCCGACGATCGCATCGACGGGACAGGCCTGGATGCATTTGGTGCAGCCGATACACGCGTCCTCGTCGATCACGGCGACACGCGGCGGCACCTCGACACCACATTCGGGATCGAGTGGCAGCACCGGCTGGCCGGTGATCCGCGCCAGTGCGCGCACACCTTCCATCCCGCCCGGCGGACAGCGGTTGATCGCGGCCTCGCCGTGCGCGACCGCTTCGGCATAGGGCCTGCACGCGGGATAACCGCAACGGGTGCACTGGGTTTGCGGCAGGGCGGCGTCGATCCTGCCAATCAACGCTTCCAGCGCCGCATCCGTTGGCGAGACTCCTGCATTCATCCTGCGATTGTAGTCGCCGCATCCGTGCATGCCCGGTGCAGCCGGCGCTATGCTCGCGCAACGCGGCCGCCGGCCGCATCGGAATCGCCCATGTCCGCACTCGCCGATCTGCGCGCACTCGACAATACCCAGCGGCACACCGTCGCGGCCACCTTCCTCGGCTGGACGCTGGACGCGTTCGATTACTTCCTGCTGGTGATGGTGATGCCGGCGGTGGCGAAGTCGTTCCACGTCGACGTGCCGGACGTCGCCTTCGCACTGCTGCTGACGTTGGCCTTCCGTCCACTGGGCGCGCTGATCTTCGGTCGGCTCGCCGACCGCTACGGACGCCGGCGCATCCTGATGATCGATGTCTCGCTGTACTCGGTGCTGGGCCTGGCTTGCGCGTTCGCGCCGTCGCTGACGGTGCTGCTGGTGTTGCGCTCGCTGTTCGGGATCGCGATGGGCGGCGAATGGGGCACCGGCGCGTCGCTGGCGATGGAGTCGATTCCCGCGCACTCGCGAGGCATCGTCTCCGGCATCCTGCAATCGGGCTATCCGTGCGGATATCTGCTGTGCGCGATCGCCTACGGCTTGCTGTTCAACTCGATTGGCTGGCGCGGCATGTTCGCGCTGGGCATCCTGCCCGCGCTGCTGGTGCTGTACCTGCGCCGCAGCGTGCCTGAGTCGCCGGTGTTCGAGCGGCGCGCACGCGCCGGCGTGCGGCGTGGCGTCAGGGAAACCATGCGCGGGCACTGGAAGCTGCTGGGTTACATGATCGCGACGATGGCGGTGTTCAACGCCTTCAGCCACGGCTCGCAGGACGTCTACCCGACGTTCCTGAAACTGCAGATGCATTTCGATACCCACCTCACGAGCCTGCTGACGATCATCCTGAACCTGGGCGCGCTGGTCGGCGGTCTCGCATTCGGACAGTGGTCGGAAACGATCGGCCGCCGCCGCGCGATGGCGATCGCCTGCGTGCTGGCGCTGCCCGCGATCCCGCTGTGGAGCTACGGAGGCTCGGTGCTTCTGCTCGCGATCGGCGCGTTCTGGATCCAGGTCGCGGTGCAGGGCGCGTGGGGCGTGGTGCCGAGTTACCTCAACGAACTTTCACCCGATGACGTGCGCGGCACGCTGCCGGGCTTCGCCTACCAGCTCGGCAACCTGCTGGTGTCGTGGACCGCGTACGCGATGACCTCGATCGCCCACTCGCATGGCGGCAATTACGCGGCCGTGCAGTCGGTGTGGATCGGGGTCGTGGCCGTGCTGCTGGCGTTGCTGACGTGGTTCGGGCCGGAAGCGCGCGGGGTGCGCTTCGGCGTGACCGGCAAAGCGGACGCCGCTACCATGCGCGATTCGCCGACTTCCGCCTGAGCCTCTCCATGCGTGCCGAAAAAGATTCCGTCGTCAGTTTCCATTACGTCGTGCGCGACGCGGCCGACGCTGCCGCCGAACCGTACGATGATTCGCACAAGCGCGGCGAGCCGCTGCTGGCGCTGCTGGGACACAGCCAACTGGTGCCGGGTGTCGAGAAGGCGCTGACCGGCCGTGAACCCGGCGAGAAATTCCAGATCGACATCGCGCCGGAAGAGGCCTACGGCGAGCGCCAGGAAGGCCTGCTGCAGCGCGTGCCGAAGAAATATTTCCAGAACGCAGGAAAGCTCAAGCCCGGCATGACCACCGTGTTGCAGACGAAGGACGGTGGCCAGCGCATGGTCACGATCCACAAGGTCGGCATGAGTTCCATCGACGTCGACCACAACCATCCGCTGGCCGGCAAGAAGTTGCACTTCGACATCGAGATCGTCGACGTGCGCGCTGCGGCGCCGGAGGAACTCCAACACGGGCATGCGCATCCCGGCGACGGGCACGCTCACGCATAAGTCGAAGCGGCTGTTCTGAAAAGCCAGGCCATGGATGGCGGCCCCACGGCCGAGGTAGCCTTGGCAGGTCCGAAGTGGTTCTGCTGATCGCCCGCAACCACGAAGCGGTGATCGGGACGATCGCGCGAGTAGTGCCTCAGAAGAAGATCTTCTGCTTCTGCCTGCGATAGCGCCGCCAGCCGTCCAGCGAGAGCACCCCGGGACCGCGCACGGCCAGCACCAGGAAGCCGCCGGCGATCGCGAGGTTCTTCATGAAGTTGATCCACTGCTCGTGGTCGGCGAAGTGGTTGTGGAAGATCACCGCCGTGAGGATGCAGTAGAAGAA
>DATEKI010000025.1:0-8066 GCA_035277545.1 Rhodanobacteraceae bacterium
AGCCAGCGGATCGACCGCGGGATAGATGCCCAAGCTTGCGATGTCGCGCGACAGCGCCACGGTCGAGTCCAGGTGCGCGAAGGTGGTCGCGGGCGACGGGTCGGTGTAGTCGTCGGCCGGCACGTACACCGCCTGGATCGACGTGATCGAACCCGTCTTGGTCGACGTGATGCGTTCCTGCAGGCGGCCCATTTCGTCGGCCAACGTGGGCTGGTAACCCACCGCCGACGGCATGCGTCCCAGCAGCGCCGACACCTCGGTGCCCGCCAGCGTGTAGCGGTAGATGTTGTCGATGAACAGCAGCACGTCGCGGCCCTTGCCGGACGCATCCTTCTCGTCGCGGAAGTATTCGGCCATGGTCAGACCGGTCAACGCGACGCGCAGGCGGTTGCCCGGCGGCTCGTTCATCTGGCCGTACACCATCGCCACCTTTGACTTCGGGAAGTCGTTGGGCACCACGACGCCGGCCTCGATCATCTCGTGGTAGAAGTCGTTGCCTTCGCGCGTGCGCTCGCCGACGCCGGCGAACACCGACAGGCCCGAGTGCTGGGTCGCGATGTTGTTGATCAGCTCCAGCATGGTCACGGTCTTGCCCACGCCAGCGCCGCCGAACAGACCGACCTTGCCGCCCTTGGCGAACGGGCACATCAGGTCGATCACCTTGATCCCGGTTTCGAGCAGTTCGTTGGCCGCAGCCTGGTCCTCATACGATGGCGCTGCGCGATGGATTTCCCATTGCTGTTCCGAGTCCACCGGACCGCGCTCGTCGATCGGCTCCCCCAGCACGTTCATGATGCGGCCGAGCGTCGCCTTGCCGACCGGCACCTTGATGTACGCACCGGTGTTGGTGACCTCGAGGTTGCGCTTCAGGCCGTCGGTGGAACCGAGCGCGATCGTGCGCACCACGCCGTCGCCAAGCTGCTGCTGGACTTCCAACGTCACCTCGGTGCCTTGCACCTTGAGCGCGTCGTAGACCTTCGGCACCGCGTCGCGCGGGAATTCGACGTCGACTACCGCGCCGATGATTTGAACGATCTTGCCCTGGCTCATTGTGTTTTCCTCACCGCAGATTCTGTCTGTGCTCTGGCCCATCGGTTGACGGACCAGGTATTGCGCGTTCCCGCAAGCAACCATCCATGGTGCTGGGCGCCGGTGCGGCCTTCCCTGGCCACCCGTTCGAATCGGCGCGTGATGCCACCGGCATCACGCAAGCGCCGCTTCTCACCCACCGACGGCGGCAGCACCGCCGACGATTTCGGAAATTTCCTGGGTGATGGCCGCCTGGCGCGCCTTGTTGTACACCAGCGTCAGCGTGCCGATGGCCTTGGTCGCGTTGTCGGACGCGGCCTTCATCGCCACCATCCGCGCCGCGTGCTCGCTGGCCAGGTTCTCCAGCGTCGCGTGGTACACCGTCGCCTCGAAATAACGGTTCAGCACGTGCCGGATCACGGTTTCCGCGTCCGGTTCGTACAGGTAATCCCAACTCGTCGCACGCTCGACCTTGGCGTCGCCGGATGCGGGATGCAGTTCATCGCCTTCGCCCGTCTTGATTTCCTCGGCCACGGCCGGCAGCGGCAGCAACACGTCCACCGTCGCGCGCTGGGTCATGGTGTTGACGAACTGGTTGTAGCAAAGGTAGACGCGGTCGAGCTTGCCCTGCATGAAGCCGTCGTCGGCGATCTTCATCACGCCGATCAGTTTTTCCAGGCGCGGATGATCACCAAGATGCGTGACCGTGCCGACCAGGTCCACCTTGATACGGCGGAAGAACTGCGCGGCTTTCTGGCCGATCGCGATGATCTCGACGCCGACGCCCTTCTGCTGCCAGTCGTGGATGTCGGCCAGCACCTTGCGGAACAGGTTGGCGTTCAAGCCACCGCACAGGCCGCGGTCGGTGGAGACAACGAGGTAGCACACCCGCTTGACTTCGCGTTCGCGCAGGGCGGGATGCTGGTAATCCGGCGATGCCTGTGCGATGTGCGCGATCACGTTGCGGATGTGCAGCGCATACGGGCGCGAAGTCTGCATCAGATCCTGCGCCTTGCGGATCTTGGACGCGGACACCATCTGCAGCGCGCTGGTCACCTTGCGGGTGTTCGCGACACTCTTGATCTTGGTGCGGATTTCGCGTGCGCCGGCCATGGGGAATTACCAGCTGCCCGTCTTCTTGAACTCGTCCAGCGCCGACTTGAAGGTGCCTTCGATGTCGGCGTTCCAGTCACCGGTATCGACGATCTTCTTCATCAGGTCGCCGTGGTTCGCCTGCATGAACTGGTGCAGCGCGTGCTCGAACGGCAGGATCTGCGGGATCGGCAGGTCGTCGAGGTAGCCGCTGTCGGCTGCGTAGAGCGACACCGCCATCTGTGCGATGGTCAACGGCGCGTATTGCTTCTGCTTCATCAACTCGGTGACGCGCTGGCCGCGCTCCAGCTGGGCCCGGGTATGGGCGTCCAGGTCCGAGGCGAACTGCGCGAACGCGGCGAGCTCGCGGTACTGCGCCAGCGCCAGCTTGATGCCACCGGACAGCTTCTTGATGATCTTGGTCTGCGCCGCGCCGCCCACGCGCGACACCGATATGCCGGCGTTGATGGCCGGGCGGATGCCGGCGTTGAACAGGTCGGTCTCGAGGAAGATCTGGCCGTCGGTGATTGAGATCACGTTGGTCGGCACGAACGCGGACACGTCGCCCGCCTGGGTCTCGATGATCGGCAACGCGGTCAGCGAACCCGTCTTGCCCTTCACCGAGCCGTTCGTTTCCTTCTCGACGTATTCGGCGTTGACGCGCGCGGCACGCTCCAGCAGGCGCGAATGGAGATAGAACACGTCGCCCGGATACGCCTCGCGGCCCGGCGGACGGCGCAGCAGCAGCGAGATCTGGCGATACGCCCAGGCCTGCTTGGTCAAGTCGTCGTAGATGATCAGCGCGTCTTCGCCGTGGTCGCGGAAGTACTCGCCCATCGCGCAGCCGGCGTAGGGCGCGATGTACTGCATCGTGGCCGATTCGGAGGCCGAGGCTGCGACGATGATGGTGTGCTGAAGCGCATCGTGCTCTTCCAGCTTGCGCACCACGTTCGCGATCGAGGACTGCTTCTGTCCGATCGCGACGTAGATGCACTTCACGCCGGTGCCCTTCTGGTTGATGATGGTGTCGACCGCGAGTGCCGTCTTGCCGGTCTGGCGGTCGCCGATCACCAGCTCGCGCTGGCCGCGGCCGATCGGGATCATCGAGTCGACCGACTTGTAGCCGGTCTGCACCGGCTGCGACACCGACTGGCGCCAGATCACGCCCGGCGCGACCTTCTCCACCGGAGAAGTCACGTGCGTGTTGACCGGGCCCTTGCCATCGATCGGATTGCCCAGCGCGTCCACCACGCGGCCGAGCATTTCGGGGCCGACCGGCACTTCCAGGATGCGGCCGGTGGTCTTGGCGGTGTCGCCTTCCGACAGATGCTCGTATTTGCCGAGCACCACCGCGCCCACCGAATCGCGCTCGAGGTTCAGCGCCAGCGCGTAGGTGTCGCCGGGCAGCTCGATCATTTCGCCGGCCATCACGTCGTTGAGGCCGTGGATACGCACGATGCCGTCCGACACACTGGTGAGCGTGCCTTCGTTGCGCGTTTCCGCGGAAAGTTTGAACTGCTCGATGCGCGAGCGGATCAGTTCGCTGATTTCGGAAGGATTGAGTGTGGTCGCCATGATGTTTTTCCTGTTGCGTGCGCCACCCGCTGCGGCGCCGCCATTCAATAGTCGCGAATCAATTCGTCAATGCGGTTTCGAGCTTGGCCAAGCGACTCTTCAAGGATCCGTCGATCACCGTTTCGCCGGCATCGATCACCGCACCGCCCAGCACCGAGGAATCGATGCTGCGCTCGAGCTGGATGTTGCTGTTGAAGCGCCGCTTCAGCGCTTCGACCAGCCGCGCGGCTTCCGCATCGTCCAGCGGCACCGCGCTGCGCACATGCACCTTCAGCACGTGTTCGGCCTCGCGCTTCATCTGCTCGAACAGCGCGGCGATCTCAGGTAGTTCACGCAGGCGCCCGTTGTCGGCCAGCACGCCGAGGAAACGCACGAACGTCGAATCCGTAGGCTCGCCCTGGCGCACGAACAGCGATGCCAGCGTCTGCGGCAACAGGCGTGGATCGCCGAACAGCGCGATGACCCGCGGCTCGGACGCGACTTCAGCCGCGAACGCCAGCTTTTCCGCCCACGCGTTCTGGCTGCCGTCCCCGGACGCGATTTCGAACGCGGCACGGGCGTAGGGTCGGGCGATGGTGAGTGGCTGCGTCATCGATCAGATTCCGGCCACCAACTCGTCGAGCAGCGCCTTGTGCGTCGAAGCATCGACTTCGCGGCCGAGGATCTTCTCGGCGCCCTGCACGGCGAGCGTGGCCACCTGGCCGCGCAGCTCGGCGCGCGCGCGGTGGGCCATGTTCTCGATGTCGGCCTGCGCCGTGGCCTTCTGCCGCGCGGCTTCAGCCACGGCATCGGTACGCGCCTTGTCGACGATCTGGCCGGCCTGCTGGTTGGCGCGCTCGATGATGACCGCGGCTTCCGCACGCGCCTTCTTCACCTCGTCGTCGGCGCGCGTGTTGGCTTCGGCCAATTCCTTGCGCGCACGGTCGGCGGCATCGAGGCCTTCGGCGATGCGCTTGGCGCGCTCGTCCATGGCCCTGACGATGGGCGGCCAGATGTATTTCATCGTGAACCAGACAAGGATCAGGAAAACGATCAGCTGGGCGATGAGCGTGGCATTAAGGCTCACGGTCGCAATCCTCTCGCGGACTCAATCAACGGCAACAGGTTCGGCTCGGCCGGCGCTGTCACTTCGCGGCCGCACCCGCGGCCTGTGCCAGCACGTGGCCGGAGAACGGATCCACGAAGATCACGTACAGCGCGATGCCCACGCCGATGATCGGGATCGCGTCGATCAGGCCGACCAGCAGGAACATCTTGCCCTGCAGCATCGGCACCAGTTCGGGCTGGCGCGCGGAACTTTCGAGGAACTTGCCGCCCATCAGGCCCATGCCGATGGCGGCGCCGATGCCGGCGAGGCCGAGCATGAAGCCGGCCGCCAGGGCGGTGAAGCCTTCAACACTGGCCAGTGCGCTGATATCCATTGTGTGTCTCCGTAGTACTGGGTGAACGGTGGTGGAAGAAAACGTCAGTGGTGCTCGGCCGCCATCGAGAGATAGGCGACGGTCAGCACCATGAAGATGTACGCCTGCAGGCCGATGATGAGCATGTGGAAGATGCCCCAACCGGTCGCGAACAGGATCTGGTAATACGTGCCGCCGCCGATCGCGGGCAGGAACCCGCCGATGCTGCCGATCGCGATCACCGCCAGCAGGATCAGCGGCGTGAACGCGCGCAGCCACTTGCCCTTGCCGTAGGCGAACAGCGCAACGGTCGCGATGGCGAGCGCGGCGAAGATGAAGAATTCGGTGCCGGTGAGGGGCGCGATGTGCGCCGGCGCGGTGTACTTCAACGTCAGGGCGGCGAGCAGGATGAAGATCACCTCGCCCGCGTACATGTTGCCGAACAGTCGCAGGCCGAGGCTGAGCGGCTTGGACAACTCCTCGACCACCTTCAACACGAAGTTGACCGGCATCATCCATTTGCCGAACGGGTGGAAGAACGCTTCCTTGGCGACGAGCTTCAGGCCCTTGCAATAGAAGCTGTACCAGAAGCACAGCGCGAACACCGTCAGCGACATCGACAGCGTGATGTTCGGATCGGACGAGGGCAGGATGCGCAGGTGCCCGATGCCCATGGCTTCGGCGGCCGTCGGGAGGCTGTCCACGGGCAGCAGGTCCATGATGTTCATGAACAGCACCCAGAAGAAGATCAGCATCGCCATCGGCGCCACGAACTTCGATTTTCCGTGGAAGGCGTCCTTGACCTGGCCATCGACGAATTCGGTGCAGACCTCGACGAAACTCTGCCAGCGTTTGGGCACACCCGTGGAGGCACGCCGTGCGACAGGCCAGAACACGAACACGAAGATCAGGCCCAGCAATACCGAGAAGAACACCGAATCGATGTTCACCACCCAGAAATTCTGGGAGTTCTCGACGATCTTCCAGGTCTTGAGGTCAAGCTGGAGATACGTCAGGTGGTGCAGGATGTATGCACCGCTCGTGATGGGACCTTCTGCCGCCATGGGATGAATTCCAGCCCGTGCCTGTCCAGTGAAGACGCTTCACGCGTCGATGCGCAAAACCAGCCAATTGACCATCATCGCCGCGCCGGCCCCGACCACCACGGGCACCAGCGGCAAGCGCAGGCGCACCAGGATCAGGAACAAACCACCCAGCACGACCACCCACTTCAAAAGCGTCCCCAGCGCGAACCGCCGCATGGTGACGGCGCCCCGTGCCAGCGGCGGCCTGAATACGCGAAGCGCCAGCAGCGCGGTGCCCACGGCCACCACCACGCCACCGCCAAACGCGCCAAGGGCCGGTGCCGCGCCCCCGACGAGAAACAACAACCCGACGATGGTCGCTGCCGCTGTCTGCGCCACCACCACTTGCGTGGCCAAGCGCCGTCCGGCGGCCAGGGAGTTGTACACGTTCAGCCACCTCGGGCGTGTCTGCGACCCGCCAAAAGCTTGCAATCGAGCTTTGGAATTCTAGCAGCGGCGCGCGTGGCGTGGCAACCGGCGGGTCTGGTCTTTCGTGCTGGAATTGCTGGACTTTTTGGCGCTTGGACGATGTCCGGCCAACGGTCCATCGAGTACCGGCGTCATTTCCCGATGCAGAAGGTCGAGAAGATGGCGCCGAGCAGATCCTCGCTGCCGAAAGCGCCCGTGATTTCACCAAGCGCCTGTTGCGCGGCGCGCAGATCCTCGGCGATCAATTCGGGCGCGGCCGTCGCCAGCGCGGCCTGCGCCGCGGCAAGATGCGCACCCGCGCGCTCGAGCGCGAGGACGTGACGGCCGCGTGCGCTGAACGCGCCCTCCGCTTCGCTGCCCGCAACGATACGTTTCAGCTCTTCGCGCAGCAAGTCGAGCCCCGCGCCAGTGCGCGCCGACAACGCGATCGTCACCGCGCCGTCGGTTTCGTTGCGTGCGGGCATACCCCCGGCGAGATCGATCTTGTTGACGACCTCGATGCACGCCGTGCCTTCGGGCACCTCGGCGAGCACCGCCCGGGACGCGTGTTCTTCACCGCACTCCACCACCATCAGCACCAGGTCCGCGCGGGCCAGTTCCGCCCGTGCGCGCCGGATACCCTCGCCTTCCACCACGTCCGCCGATTCGCGCAGACCCGCGGTATCCGCGAGCATGACTTCGACGCCCTCGAAAACCACCGATTCGCGCAGCACGTCGCGCGTGGTGCCGGGAATGTCGGTGACGATCGCGCGGTCACTGCCGGCCAATGCATTCAGCAGGCTCGACTTGCCCACATTCGGCGCACCCACGATGACCGCATGCACGCCCCGCGTCAGGCGCGCACCATTGCGTGTTGCGACCAACAGCGCAGCGAGTCGTTCCCCCGCCTCCTTGAACAGCCGTTCCATTCTCGGCAGCGATGCGCTTTCCGATGCGTCGTCCGAAAAATCGATCGCCGCTTCCACTTCGACGCGCAGGTGCACGATCGCATGCGCCAGTGCTTCGACACGGCGCGAGAACACGCCGTCCAGCGAACGCAGCGCCGCACGCGCCTGTGCTTCCGAACGTGCGGCAATCAGGTCGGCGACGGCTTCGGCCTGCGCCAGGTCGAGTTTGCCATTGAGAAACGCGCGTTCGGAAAACTCGCCGCCGCGTGCAGGCCTCGCCCCCAGTTCGCAGGCACGTCGCACCAGTGCATCCAGCACCACCGGGCTGCCGTGTCCATGCAGTTCCAGCACGTCTTCCCCGGTGAACGAATGTGGCGCGTGGAAAAACAGCGCGAGCCCACGATCGATCATCGCGCCAGCCGCGTCACGAAATTCGGTCAAGCGCGCCTGGCGCGGTTGCGGTTCGAAACCGCAGATCGCCTTCGCGATCGCGCGCGTTGCGCCACCCGACACCCGCACCACGCCGATGCCGCCGCGCCCGTTCGGGGTCGCGACGGCAACGATGGTTT
>DATEKI010000026.1:0-15197 GCA_035277545.1 Rhodanobacteraceae bacterium
ACCGTGAAACCGTGGTTCGATGGCCGCGTGGATTTCTCGCCACAGGTGAAGGACCTGTCCGCGCAGGGTTTCGAGTTGATCGGTGGACGGCTCGATGTGCTCGAGGGCCGCCAGGTCGCGGCGCTGGTGTACAAGCGCCACTTGCACACGATCAACCTGTTCCAGTGGCCGGCACGCGGGGGTGTCGCGTCCCCGCTGCAAACGCGCGACGGCTACCACGTGCTGGAATGGAGTGACGCGGGACTACGCTTCGTGGCGGTTTCCAGCGTCGCCGGGGACGGCCTGCAGGCGTTCGAACGCGCTTTTCGCGACGGGTCCGCCGCGGTCAGCGAAACCACTCACTGACCCTCGTTCCGTTCGCCGCCGGGCTCACGGCGTGTTTCGACTTTGCGGAGCCTTGCTCCGCTTCGCTCGACACGAACTGATCCAAAGGCGAGCCTGGGTGGGATTGCATTCGCCGTCACCCTGCCGGGTGGCGCTGCTATCGTGGGCGTTCGAACTCTTCCTGCCGAGGCCCGCCCATGCGATTGCTGGGGAATTCCGTTCGCCTGTTGTGCTTCACCGCGCTGCTGGTCTTCGCCTGTGCGCCTGCATTCGCGAAGGACGCTCTGCCCGCGGACCTTGCCGCGAAAATCGACAAGATCGCCAACGATGCGCTGGCCAGGTCCGGCGTGCCGAGTGCTTCGATCGCGGTGGTGCGCGACGGCCGGCTCGTCTATGCGAAGGCTTACGGTGACGCGCGGCTCGACCCGAAAACGCCTGCCGCGCCGGCGATGCGCTACAGCATCGGTTCGATCAGCAAGGAGTTCACCGCCGCGGCGATCCTGATGCTGCAAGAGCAGGGCCGCTTGAGCCTCGACGACAAGGTCGCGAAATTCTTCCCCGACCTCACCGACGCCGACCACGTCACGCTGCGGCAGATCCTCTCGCACACCTCCGGTTACCAGGATTACTGGCCGCAGGATTACCTGATGCCACCGATGAAGCTGCCGACCACGCCGGCGCACATCATGGACGGCTGGGCGAAGAAGCCGCTGGATTTCGCGCCGGGTTCGCAATGGCAGTACAGCAACACCGGTTACGTGATCGCGGGCGCGATCGTGCAGAAGCTCACCGGACAGACCCCGTTCGAGTTCCTGCAGCAGCATGTGTTCCCGGTGCTCGGGATCACCGACGCCTACGACACCAACCTGCACGCGCTGCCCGCCACCGACGCGCGCGGATACTCGCGCAACGCCTTGGGGCCGCTGCGGCCTTCGGAGAAGGAGGGCGTGAACTGGATGTTCGGCGCGGGCGAATTGGCGATGACGGCGAGTGACCTGGCGAAGTGGGACGTCGCGATGATCGGCCAGACGCTGTTGCGTCCCGCGTCGTGGCGCGCGATGCAGACCGAAGTCGTGTTGAACAACGGCCTCGGCTCCGGCTATGGCCTTGGCGTGTTCGTCGACAAGCTGGACGGGCACCGGATGATTTGGCACGACGGCGAGGTGATGGGTTTCACCGCAGGCAATTACATCTTTCCGGACGACAAGGTTGCTGTGGTGGTGCTGACCAACCAGGATGCGGTCGGTACGTACGGCGTGATCGGCAAGGGCATCACCAGGGCGCTGTTCGAGGTGCACGATCCGGCTGCGGCGAAAGCGCTCGCCCAGGCCGAGACCATCTTCGCGAACCTGCAGCAGGGCAAGATCGATCGCAGACTGTTCACTGCGGATGCGAACAGTTATTTCAGCGACACCGCGGTGCACGATTACCAGACAAGCCTTGCGCCACTCGGCAAGCCGGAATCCTTCACGATCCGCGCGGCGCGCAAGCGCGGCGGCATGCAGATGCGTGGCTATGTCCTGACGTTCCCGAAGACGAAACTCTCGATCACCACCTACGCCTTGCCCGATGGCAAGCTGGAGCAGTACATCGTGGCGCCCAGTGATTGAGCCGTGCATTGAACCCCTCTCCCGAAGGGAGAGGGGAAAGCGAAGAACCTCCATGAAACCGCTCGCGCGGTAGAACCTTGATGAGCCAGTCAGGCATTCCCCTCGGTCGCGACACCGAATATCCAGTCACGGTCGATCCGTCGGTCCTGTTCCCGGTCGCGCGCGCGCAGGCGCGCGGACCGCTTGGCCTGGATGGGCGCGCGCTGCCGTTCATCGGCATCGACGTGTGGAACGCCTGGGAGTTCTCGTGGCTGGACGTGCGCGGCCTGCCGCGCGTCGCGGTGCTGCGGATGATGGTGCCGTGCACCTCACCGAACATCGTCGAATCCAAATCGTTGAAGCTGTACCTCGGCGGCTACGCGATGACGCCGTTCACCGGACCGGAAGCCGTGCACGCCCGCGTGGAGCGTGACGTTTCCGCGTGCGTCGGTGCGAAGGTGGCGGCCACGCTGCTGGATGCGCATGAAACCGAACGTGCGGGCATCGCGGCGCTGGCGGGCGAATCGCTGGACGACCAGCGCATCGAAATCGATGGCTACGGGCCGCCGCGTCCTGAACTGCTGACCGCAAGCGGCGCGCTGATCGAGGAAACCGTTTGCACGCGCCTGTTCCGTTCGTTGTGCCCGGTCACCGGGCAACCCGACTGGGCCAGCGTGGTGCTGCGTTATCGCGGTCCGGCCATCGAGCACGCGGGGCTGTTGCGTTACCTCGTTTCGTATCGCCGGCACCCCGATTTCCACGAGGCCTGCGTCGAGCGCATCTTCAGTGACGTGATGGCGCGTTGCGCGCCGCAAGGCCTCAGCGTCTACGCGCGCTTCCTGCGCCGCGGCGGGATCGACATCAACCCGTGGCGGGCGACGTCGCGTTTCGCCGAAGCGCCCGGCAATCCGCGCGAGGTGAGGCAGTAACACCCCTTCCGCAGGAAGGGGGTCGCAGATGTCGCCATCGGCGGCCACTGCGGGGGATGCCGGTGCGTCGTGTCCCGTAAACACATCACGCGCGACATTCCCGCGTCGAAGCGCGTATCCTCAAGGGTCCACGCAACCGCAAGGAACCCGCCATGCAACACGACTTCGATTACCTGGTCATCGGCGCCGGCATGGCCGGGGAAGCCGCCGCGCAGGCCCTGCGCGAAGCCGATGCGAACGCGAGCATCGGCATGCTGGGCGATGAATCGCATCCGCCCTACGACCGGCCGCCACTCTCGAAGAAATTGTGGAAGGACGGCAAGGAAGCCGATATCTGGCGCCCGATCGACAAGGCGCACGCGGAGGTCACGTTGCAGCGCCGTGCCGTGAAGATCGACCGCGCCGCGCACGTTGTCAGCGATGACAAGGGCGACACGTGGAAATACCGGAAACTCCTGATCAGCACCGGCGGCACGCCGCGCAAACTGCCCTCGGGCGGCGACGATTTCATCTATTACCGCACCTTCGACGACTACCAGCGCTTGCGCAAGTCGGTGAAGCCGGGTGCGCGGATCGCGGTGATCGGCGGGGGCTTCATCGGCAGCGAGATCGCGGCCGCGATGGCGATGAACGATTGCAAGGTCACGATGCTGTTTCCCGACGACGCGATCGGCGCGCGCGTGTATCCGGAGTCGCTGGCCGACGCGGTCACCGCCTACTACCGCGAGAAGGGCGTGGACGTGCGCGCGGGCATCACCGTGGAGAGTGGCAGCGGCACCGCGCAAGGCGCGCAGTTGAAACTGTCGGACGGCAGCACGCTCGCCGCCGATGCCGTGGTCGCGGGCCTCGGCATCACGCCCAACGTGCAGCTTGCCGAAGCGGCGGGCCTGAAGGTGGACAACGGCATCGTGGTGAACGAACACTTGCAATCGTCCGACCCGGATATTTACGCAGCTGGCGACGTGGCCTCGTTCCCCGCGCCCGCGCTTGGGCGCCGCATCCGCGTCGAACACGAAAACGCCGCGATCACCATGGGCACGCGCGCCGGCAAGTGCATGGCGGGGCAGGACGCGCCCTACGACGAACTGCCGTTTTTCTATTCCGACCTGTTCGATCTCGGCTACGAAGCCGTCGGCACGCTCGATTCGCGCCTCGAAACCGTCGAGCAATGGGTCACGCCGTTCCGCGAAGGCGTGGTTTATTACCTCGATGCCGGCCGCGTCCGCGGCGTGCTGCTCTGGAATACCTGGGGCCAGGTCGATGCCGCGCGCAACCTCATCGCGTCACCCGGTCCGTTCGATGCCGAAAACGTTCGTGGGCGCTTGCCGGCGCAGGCTTAGGGCTTTGCCGGAACGCATCTATCGCGACGACACGTATTTCTCGCGGCGGATGTTCTTGATCGGCATGCCGAGTTCCTTCAGCAGGGTGAAGTTGGCGTCGATCATGTCGGGGTTGCCGCAGAGGTAGGCGATGTCCTGCTCGGGGTGCGGCGCGAGTTCGGGCAGCGCATCCTGTACGTGGCCGCGGCGGTCGTTCGGACGCGGCGCGGCGCGCGCGGCGCGTGACAGGCAGGCGTGGAACGTGAATTCGGGGTGCTTGCCGGCGAAGGCCTCGAATTCCTCGCCATACAGCAGCTCCTGCTCGTTGCGTGCGCCGTACAGCAACGCGACGCGTTTGCCGCGTTCGGCGATCAGCCGCTCGATCTTCGGCAGCATCGCGCGGTACGGCGTGATGCCGGTGCCGGTCGCGATCAGCAGATAGCGCTGGTTGGCATCGTCGTCCATCAGGCAGAAGCGCCCGTAAGGGCCGCTGGCGTCCACGGTGCCGCCGTGTTCGAGATTGCCGAGCAGTTTGGTGGCGGCGCCGCCTTCGACGAAGGAGACCGCGAGTTCCAGCTTGCCGACTTCGGAACCTTCGGCGGGCGTGCCCACCGAATAGCTGCGCTTGGTCGGCTTGCCGTCGTCGTAGGTGAAATGGATCTGGATGAACTGGCCGGGCGTGAACTTGAACGGCGTGCCGTCCGCGCGTTCGAAGGCAAGGTGGCGCACGCTGGGCGCCAGCATGTGGCTTTCGGCGAGTTTCAGTGGAAAGTGTTCGATCATATGTCTGAGATGCGCGCGCCGGCGCCGCCAGCGTAAAAGAATGTAGTCCCGACAACCCTGTCGTCCGGCATGGGGCGTCCCGGGCGAAACTTCTATAATAGGGGATGGTCGCTGATTACGCTTCGCCCAACGCCTCGTCCCCCATGCCTGCAACCCCTGCTTCCAGTGCCGTTCCGGCGCTCGAAGTCGAGAACTTGCGCAAGACCTATTCCAGCGGGGTCGAGGCGCTGAAGGGCGTCTCGCTGAAGGTCGCGCAGGGCGATTTCTTCGCGCTGCTGGGGCCGAACGGCGCGGGCAAGTCCACCTTGATCGGGATCCTTTCCTCGCTGGTCAACCCGAGCGGCGGCGACGCACGCGTATTCGGCTTGTCCATCCATGCCGATCGCGGCGGCGTCATGCGGCAGATCGGGCTGGTGCCGCAAGAAGTCAACTTCAACCAGTTCGAGACGCCGTTCGAAATCTGCGTGAACGTCGCGGGCTTCTACGGCGTTCCGCGCACGATCGCCAAACCGCGCGCCGAGAAATACCTGCGTGAATTGCGCATCTGGGACAAGGCGTTCCAGCCGACGCGCATGATGTCGGGAGGCATGAAGCGGCGCCTGATGATCGCGCGCGCGATGATGAACGAGCCGCGCCTGCTGATCCTCGACGAACCGACCGCGGGCGTCGACATCGAAATCCGCCGTTCGATGTGGCAGTTCATCACCGGCATCAACGCCGCGGGCACCACGGTGATCCTGACCACGCATTACCTGGAGGAGGCCGAGCAGCTCTGCCGCAACATCGCGATCATCGACCATGGCGAGATCGTGGAAGACACTTCGATGCGCAGGCTGCTGTCGAAGCTGGACGTGCAGTCGTTCGTGCTGGACGTGGTCGGCCTCGATGGCACGCTGCCGGAACTGGAAGGCGTCAAGTTGACGCGACGCGATGCACAGACGCTGGAAGCCGAGATGCCGTCCACGCACAACCTCAACGCGCTGTTCGCGGGCTTGACCGCGCACGGCATCACGGTGACTTCGATGCGTCCCAGGACCAACCGGCTGGAGGAATTGTTCGTGCGGCTGGTCGGCCAGGATGGACCGGGAGGGCCGACATGAACGATCTGGCGCGTCCATCCGTGGTCCGGGCGCCGGGGCTCGCGGGTTCCGCGCGCATGCGCGCGAACCTGGTTGCGCTCGGCACGATCACGCGTCGCGAGGTGCATCGCGTGCTGCGCATCTGGACGCAGACCCTGGTGCCGCCGGCCATCACGATGACCCTGTACTTCGTGATCTTCGGCAAGATCGTCGGCAGCCGGGTCGGCACGATGGATGGCTTCACCTACATGCAGTACATCGTGCCGGGCCTCGTGATGATGAGCATCATCAACAACTGCTATTCCAACATCACGTCGAGTTTCTTCGGCTCCAAGTTCGGCCACTACGTCGAGGAAATGCTGGCCTCGCCAATGCCGAGCTGGGTGGTGCTGTCGGGCTATGTCGCGGGTGCGGTGCTGCGCGGCCTGCTGGTGGGCGTCATCGTGCTCGGCATCGCGCTGTTCTTCACGTCCCTGCACGTGGCCCATCCGCTGGTCGCGGTCACCACCGTGCTGCTGGGTGCGGTGATCTTCTCGCTGGCGGGCTTCATCAATGCGATGTTCGCCAAGCGCTTCGATGACATCGCGATCGTGCCGACGTTCGTGCTGGCGCCGCTTACCTACCTCGGCGGCGTGTTCTACTCGGTCAACCTGCTGGGCTCGCCATGGCGCGAAGCGTCGCTGGCCAACCCGATCCTGTACATGGTCAACGCGTTCCGTTTCGGCATCCTCGGCGTCGGCGACGTGCAGGTATGGATCGCGTACCTGGTGATGCTGGCGTTCGTGATCGTGCTGGGCGGGTTCGCGTTGTGGCTGTTGCAGAAGGGCGTCGGTCTTCGCTCCTGAGCGGTGCGGCGTAAGATCGCCGGATGCGTTGCATTTTCGCCACTGCGCTTGCCTTGATTTGCATCGTTGCATGCACAAGCGCGTGTGCGCAGGTGTACCGGTGCACCGCGGCAAATGGCAGCGTGAGTTACCAGGATCGTGCCTGCACACCCGGGCAGAAACAGAGGATCCTCGATGTACCGGGCCGCGCACCGCCTGGTCATGCGCCGCTGCCGGCCGCCACCGCCCCGGAAGCCGCGGCGAGTGCATCACCACCGCCCGTCTACGCCCCGCCCGCGCCGGTGCCACTGCCGGCGATGTACACCTGCGCGGGCGCGGTGAACGGGAAACAATACCTGACGCGTTCACCGCCGCCGCCGTACCTCGCGCCGCTGGGCGTGATGGGCTATCCGCCGCAATCGCTGTCGCAGGCGTATGGCGCGCCGGGTGGCGCGGGCATGTCCGCGCCGGAGTCGGCGAAGCCGCGCATCGGCGGCCCACGCATTGCCACCGGCATGACCGAAGTGCAGGACTATTGCCTGCCCGCAACGCAGGCGCAGGTGTGCGGCTACGTGCAACGGGAGTACGACGAAAACCATCGCAAGCTGCGCATGGCGATGCCGCACGAACAGCCGCCGCTGGAACAGCGCGAGCAGACGTTGCAGGATCAGTTGCGCAATTGCCGGTGAATCGCGCTTGGTCGCACTGCGCCTGCTTCGCGTTGCGTAGGGCGGGTTTCAACCCGCCGACTTGCACGACGAAGGCGGGTCAAGGCTCGCGAAGGCGGGTCAAGACCCGCCCTACGCGGTCAACGTGAGGCTCGGCACCGGCGCGTACTTGCGCTCGTGTGCAAGCAGCCAGCGTTTGATCGGCAGGCCGCCGCCGTAACCGACCAGGTCGCCGTGGCTGCCGATCACGCGATGGCAGGGCACGATGATCGCCAATGGATTGGCGCCGTTGGCGGCGCCGACGGCGCGCACCGCGCGCGGCCTGCGGATGCGGCGCGCAATGTCGGCGTAGCTCACCGTTTCGCCGTAGGGAATCGCGAGCAACGCGCCCCAGACTTCCAATTGGAATGGCGTGCCCGAGGGCCGCAGCGGCAGGTCGAATTGCAGGCGCCTGCCCGCAAAGTATTCGTCGAACTGGCGCGCCGCGGCGTGCAATTTCGATTTGCTTTCCGCGGCATCGGCCGGCGGCTTGGCGAGCTTGCCGCGATCGGGCAATCCGATTTCCGTCAAGCCCGCGCCGTCGCCGACCAGCAACAGCGGACCGATGGGCGTGTCGATGGCGTCGTAGAACAACACGTCAAAATCCGTAATGCAGAAAGCCGCCGTCCACCGCCAGCATTTGTCCGGTGATGAAACTGGCGGCGGGCATGCACAGGAACGTGACCGCGGCCGCGACTTCCTCGGGTTCGCCGATGCGCGCCATCGGTGTGCGCATCAGTACCTCGTCCAGGTAATCGGGATCGGCCAGCGCCGCGTCGGTGCGCCGCGTGCGGATGTACCACGGCGCCACCGCGTTCACGCGGATGCCGTCGTCGGCCCACTCGCAGGCAAGATTGCGCGTCATCTGGTGCAGCGCGGCCTTGCTCATGCCGTAAGCCACGCCGGTGCGCACGTGCGTGGCGCCCGACACCGAGCCGATGTTCACGATCGCGGCGTTGCCGTGCTGGACGAGGCGTGGGTACGCAAGCCTGCAAAGATCGAACGCGGCGACGCTGTTGAGTCGGAGGACTTCTTCCATGTCGCCGGGTTCGCAATCCAGCGTGGGCTTCTTGATGTTGCCGCCTGCGTTGTTGACCAGCAGTGACAAGGGGACATCGAGGTCGGCGATCCAGTCGAAGATGGCAAGGCGATCCTCGGTGTCGCCCACGTCGGCGGAAAACACGCGCGGCTCGCTTTCCGGGAAATCCTCGCGCAGTTCGTCGCAGACCGAATTCAGTTCCGCTTCGTCGCGCGCGACCAGCAAGGGCTGCGCACCCAACGCGGCCATTTCGCGCGCGCAGGCAAGCCCGATGCCACGGCTGGCGCCGGTGATCAGGCAGGCCTGGCCGTCGAGCCGCCAGCGTCCGGGGATGGCATTCACGCGCGGACTCCGTGGTAGGTTCCGCGCAGCTTAGCAGCTTGGGAAACGCCGGATGACCTGTTGCGCTCGACGGTTTCCGGCATTCCTGTTGCAAGTGCCTGCCCGCAGCGCGACACTGCGCGCCATGATCCGCGTCCTCGCCACGATTGCACTGACCGCGATGCTCGCCGCCTGCGCATCGCACCCCGCGCCCGGCACCGCCACGACGTCGGCGACGCCTGCATCCGCAACCACCAACGCGTTGGCCGGCACGCCGATGGCTGCCTATGGTCACGCCCTCAACAAGGCGAAGAACGTGCAGAACGTCGTCGACGAACAGGCGAAGAAGCAGGCCGCGCAAATCGACGCTGCGACGGGGAGTTCTTCGCACTGACGACATCCCCGCGCGCGCGATGCGCGCGACCCCTTCGCAAGCGAGGCGGTGATCAAAAAGGACCGGCGTGCCAAATAAAAACCCCCTTCCGCAGGAAGGGGGTCGATGCGGTTGCCTCCGGCAACCGCATCGGGGGGATGTGCATCGGGAAGATGCACGAGGTTGCGATCAGAACCGCACTTCGGCCTGCGCCGACAGCAAACCGGTGGACAGGTTGATGTCGTTTTTCTTGGCGCGGTAGTAGTCGTAACCGACGCCGACACCGAACCTGCGGCTGAAGTCGTAGCCGACACCCAGGCCACCGTAGTAGCCATCGCCCGAGCGGCCGGTGCTGACCGGCGTGATGTCACGCGTCATGCCGTGGCCGTTCCAGGCGTACAGGCCGGTGCGTGCGGACACGTACCAGTTCGGCGTGAAGTTGTACTTGGCGTTGGCGCCCACGGTCCAGCCGTGCAGCGAGGACTTGCCTGGCGCGACCACGGGGCTGGAGTTGAACACGTTTTTCGCGCGGACATTGCCGAGGTCGTTGTAGCCGATCTCGGGGCCGAGCGCGAAGCCGGGTGCGAGGGCCCAGCGATAGCCGCCATCGATCTGATAGCCGGTATCACTGCCGCTGTTCTGGCCGCTACCGAAGTAGCTGTGCCCCACGTTGCCATTGACGAAAAACCCGTTGTCGGCGCCGGTCGTGTTCGTGGCGTCCTGCGCAAAAACGGGTGCAGCCGCGAAAACCGCGGCGATGGCGAGGACGATTGCTGTGTTGCGCATGATTGTCTCCACTTGTGAGCGTTCACGCGTGCGTTCACACGCGCTTGGTCACTGAGACTGGAGGCGATCGGCAACGTTCGTTAAGGTTTCGCTAGAGAATCAGGAAAGGTTCATGGCGAGTGTGGAAACGCGACATGAACGCGCGTGAAACTTTTCGCGCGTTCTGCAGTCATGCTTGCGCGCGCGCTTCCAGGATCGCGACCGCGGGCAGCGTCTTGCCTTCGAGGAATTCGAGAAACGCGCCGCCGCCGGTGGAGATGTACGAGACCTTGTCGGCGATGCCGTACTTGTCCACCGCCGCGAGCGTGTCGCCGCCGCCCGCGATCGAGAACGCGTCGGAATCCGCGATCGCGCGTGCCAGCGTTTCGGTGCCGTGCCCGAACGCATCGAATTCGAACACGCCGACCGGGCCGTTCCACACTACCGTGCCGGCCTTGGCGATCAGTGTCGCGTAACGCCTGGCGGTGTCGGGGCCGATGTCGAGGATCATCTCGTCGTCGCCGACCCGGTCGACGGTCTTCACCGTCGCGGGTGCGTCGGCGGCGAACTTCGGCGCCACCACCACGTCCGTCGGGATCGGCACGTCGGCGCCGCGCGCATGTGCCGTCGCGATCACCTTGCGCGCCGCGTCCATCAAGTCGGGTTCCGCGAGCGACTTGCCGATGTTGTGGCCCGCGACGGCGATGAAGGTGTTGGCAATGCCGCCGCCCACGATCAATTGGTCCACGCGACCGACGAGGTTCTGCAGCAGGTCGAGCTTGGTCGAGACCTTGGAACCCGCGACGATCGCCAGCAGCGGACGCGCGGGACTCTTCAGCGCCTTGCCGAGTGCGTCCAGCTCGGCAGCAAGGAGCGGGCCCGCGCACGCGACCTTCGCGAACTTCGCGACGCCGTGCGTCGAGGCCTGCGCGCGGTGCGCGGTGCCGAATGCATCCATCACGAACACGTCGCACAGCGCCGCGTATTTCTTCGCAAGCGCCTCATCGTCGGACTTCTCGCCCACGTTCATGCGGCAGTTTTCCAGCACCACCACTTCGCCCGCATTGGCATCGACGCCGTCGAGGTAATCGCGCTCCAGCCGCACCGTCGCGCCGAGTTGTTCCGACAACCAGTCGACCACCGGCGCCAACGACTGCGCCTCGTCGAACTGGCCTTCCTTCGGGCGACCGAGGTGCGACATCACCAGCACCGCGGCGCCGGCATCGCGCGCGGCGCGGATCGTCGGCAGCGCCGCGTCGAGGCGTTGCGTCGAGGTGATGCGACCGTCCTGGATGGGGACGTTCAAGTCTTCGCGAATCAGCACGCGCTTGCCGGCGAGGTTGAGGTCGGTCATGCGGACGAAAGCCATGCGTGCACTCCGGAGGGTTTGGGTGGGAACCGCACATTGTCCGGGTTGCGCCGTGCGCGCGCAATTCCGCTACGCTCGATGTTTCCGGGATTCTTTTTTTCGTCATTCCGGGGCCGCCGCTGCCCTTCGCGGCGGAACCCGACTGCGTTGGCAGGATTGCCAACGCGAACACCAAAGGCGGCCGGAGGGCGAGCGCCATGGATGGCACGAGTCTACCCAGTGTCTTTGTCCGCCGGTGAGACGCAACAAGGACACTGGATTCCCGCTTGCGCGGGAATGACGAACGCATTGACCGCAGATTCCTTCCGCGCGACCGAGACGACGTCATGCCACATGCCAGAACCCTCTACAGCTATTGGCGGTCCAGCGCCGCATACCGGGTACGCATCGCGCTGAACCTGAAAGGCATGGATTACGCAATCGCGCCCGTACACCTGGTGCGTGAGGGCGGCGAGCAGCACCACGACGACTATCGCAGGTTGAATCCGCAGCAACTGATCCCGTCGCTGGTGGATGGCGACCACGTGTTGCGCGAATCGATGGCCATCATCGAATACCTGGAAGAGGCCTATCCCGACACCCCGCGCCTGTTGCCACGTGCGGCACTGGCGTGCGCGCGGGTGCGCGGTCTCGCGCAGATGATCGCCTGCGACATCCACCCGCTCGGTAACCTGCGCGTCCTGCAATACCTGCAGCGCGAACTCGGCGCGGGCGAAGACCAGAAAACCGCGTGGTCGCGGCACTGGATCAAGCTTGGCTTCGATGCGATCGAAGCGGTACTCGCCGTGCGCGACAACCACGGCGCGTTTTGCGAAGGCGACACGCCCACGCTCGCCGACTGCTGCCTGATCCCGCAGGTCTACAACGCGCGCCGCTTCGAGGTGTCCTTGTCACCGTATCCGACGATCGCCGCGATCGATGCGGCCTGCGCCAGGCTCGACGCGTTCAAGCGCGCCGCACCGGAAGCGCAGGCGGATGCGCCTGCCGCAGTCTGAAAACATTTTCCCTTCGCTCTTTAAGCGCTCAGCACAGTGTCGTTTTAGCTGAAGCCCGAGGTAACCGGCGCAAAGACCGCGTAGCGGGATTTGCGTCCGGTTGACCGAGTTGTTAGGGGCCAAACGCCTGCACAAGTGCACTGCCGGTGCGAAGGATATTGCCTTTGCCAACAAACTTGAAGCCCGTTATTGGTGTGTAGATTTGGTTGTAGAAGCCATACAACATTTTGCTATTCAGAAGGGCAACAAGTTGTTCTGTCGCGTTGACCATTCGGTCTTCGCCATCAAACTCTCCAATGAGGGCGAGGTCTTGTGACACTGGGAGATAAACTTGCGTGCTCTTTAGCCCGAATCCCGGGGAATTTCGATAAAGCGGAGGTACAGATTCCGGGTCGTTCCAAGACAAATCTACTGGCTTGTCAGTTGTAATGAATGGACCAGTTACCGAATTGGTTTTAAGTAGCGTCCAGTTCCTGTTATGCAAGCATGGCAGAATCGCGTCAACCTGAACCATTTCCATGTGAATCTGGTACTCGCGCTTTAGATCCACTTTGTACTGCTTTGATTCAAAAAATGTTTTCATGTCCTCATACGAAACGTTATCTTGCAGCTCGGGATTGCTAGCCTTCGCTTGAGCATACTGTGACTCCCAACGTTCCTTAGAATAAAGCGTGAGATCCATCAAACGCTCAACAATTTGAGCATGAAACTGACGCATGTGCTCGCGCCGCTCGGGAGAACGCACTGCTAGCAACGCGATTAGGTTAAGTAAGACGTCTCGGGTTTCACCGGAAAAGCTCGACGTCTGCAGCAGCCGTTTTAGTGCAGAAGCCGCCTTGTCTTCGAATTTCGCAAGCTCTGTCTCGAGTACATTCTGATCGAGCCCTGGCGAGTCAATTCTATTGAAATCGCGCACCCCTCCAACGTTTCTTGGCGTGGTCTGAAACATCTTGCTGGCACGCGGACTCAATACCCAAAGCTTGGACTTCTTGGCTCTGCCTTTCGTGAACCCCTTGAGGTAACACTGAGACAGATAATGGTGCTGTCTAGCAGTCATTGGCCCCTAACAGTAATTATGCTTCGTGATTAAGGCGGTAATTTGGTACCGTCCCTGTTCCGAGGTGGTAACCGATGACGTTGGGGCTTCACCCCGCGCTTGTCACGCGCTGGATGCTATCAGGGGCAGGCCATGGATGGCCGGTATCGAAGTGGAGCTTTTCGCCCTTGCACGACGCCGAGCATCGCAGCGCCAAGCGGGAGCAAGGCGCGCATGTCCGAGTACATGGATGTGCGAGTTCGCGCCGGCCCGCTTGGCGCGAGAAGCGCAGGGGAGTTTCGGCAACACGACGTTGCCGAAATCGTCGTGCCGGGCGCATGGCTTTGGTTACTTTCCCCGAAAGGAAAGTAACCCGCTCGCCTTGGAGGCGAGCGGAATCAAGACAAGGACGTCAAGTTGATAATTTGCGCTGGTGCGGACCCTCACCCGGCGCTGCGCGCCACCGTTGCTAGGCTCGCGCATCCGGCGCTCGCCAAGCAACCCGGCCCTCGGCTTCCTGCCTCGGGCGTTCGAGTCGGCGCGAACTGCCCCCGGCAGTTCGCAAACGCCGCCTCTCACCCCGGAGGAGAGGGGACAATGCGGTGTCAGCTTGCCGCCGCAGCCTTGCGCACCGGCGCTGCAGCCGCTGGTTCCGCCGCGGCTTCCAGCGCATCGGTGACGCGCTGCTGTTCGGCTTTCAGCTTGCCGGGCAGGTGTGAACCGTAGCCCGCGAGGTATTCGCCGATCGCGGTTTCTTCGCCGCGCCATTCGCCGTTGTCGACGCGGAACAATTCGTCGAGCGCGCCGTCGGCAAGGTTCAGGCCTTCGAGGTTCAGGTCTTCCTCGCGCGGCAGGTTGCCGATCGGCGTTTCGAGCGCGTCGGCTTCGCCGGTGACGCGCTTCAGCATCCACTCGAGTACGCGCATGTTGTCGCCGAAACCGGACCACAGGAATTTGCCGTCCTTGCCCTTGCGGAACCAGTTGACCTGGTAGACCTTCGGCAACTTTGCGCCGGGCTGGTCGAACGACAGCCAGTGCGCGAAGTAATCGCCGTAGTTGTAGCCGCAGAAGGGCTTCATCGCCATCGGATCGCGGCGGATGTTGGCGCTGACGTCCTGTGCAGCGGCTGTGGTCTCCGAAGCCATCGACGCACCGACGAGCACGCCGTGGGTCCAGTCGCGCGCTTCGAATACCAGCGGCACGGTATCGCTGCGGCGCCCGCCGAACACGATCGCGTCGATCGGGACACCCTCGTCGTTCTCGGCTTCCGGCGACCAGCTCGGGCATTGGTTGGCGCGAACGGTGAAGCGCGAATTCGGATGCGCGGCCGGACCGTTCTTTGGATCGTAGTCACGGCCCTGCCAATCCTTCACCGGCTTGCGGTCGTCCAGGCCTTCCCACCACGGCTGGTTGTCGGCGGTGACCGCGACGTTGGTGAAGATGGTGTCGTGCTGCAGCATCGCCAGCGCGTTGGGGTTGGTCTTCTTGGACGTGCCGGGCGCGACGCCGAAGTAGCCGGCCTCGGGATTGATCGCGTACAGGCGTCCGTCCTTGCCGGGCCGCATCCAGCAGATGTCGTCGCCGACGGTCCACACCTTCCAGCCATCCTTGCGATAGCCTTCGGGCGGAATCAGCATCGCGAGGTTGGTCTTGCCGCAGGCGGACGGAAACGCCGCGGCGACGTAGCGGATTTCGTGCTTCGGATTCTCGATGCCGACGATCAGCATGTGTTCGGCCAGCCAGCC
>DATEKI010000027.1:0-2961 GCA_035277545.1 Rhodanobacteraceae bacterium
TGCGCTACGCGGGCGCGTATTGGTTCAAGTCACTGGGCCGCCGCTGGTCCATGAGCCTGACCGCGAACCAGAACCTTGCGGAGCCGCGTGACCGCAGCGCGTTCTTCAGCCTCAGCCTTTCGCTGGAGGACAACACTTTCGTGAACACAGGCGTGGTGCACGACGACCAGGGCACGCGCTTCACGGCCGCCGCCAGCCACGCGGCGCCCACCGAAGGCGGCTGGGGCTGGCTGGCACAATGGCAGCAGGGGAACGACGGCAACAACAACGGACACGCGGAACTGGATTACCTGAATACCTACGGGCAGGTCCGCGCCGGCGCCTACAGCTTTGGCGGCGACACGACCGGTTACGCCGGCGCCAATGGCTCGCTGGTGTTGATGGGCGGCCACGTGTTCGCGGCACGCTCCATCTACGACAGCTTCGCGGTGGTCTCTACCGACGGCGTGCCCAACGTGCCGGTGCAACTGGAAAACAATCTGGTCGGTACCACCGACAAGCGCGGCTTGTTGCTGGTGACGCCTTTGAACGCTTACCAGAACAACCATCTGGGCATCGATCCAATGAGCCTGCCCGCCGACGTGCGCATCGCCCACGTGAACGCCATTGCCACGCCCGCCGACCGCGCCGGCACGCTGGTCGATTTCGGCATCGCGCCGATCCGCGCCGCGTCGGTGATCCTGACCGATGGATCACGCAAACCGCTGCCGCTCGGCAGTACGGTACGCATCCATGGCCAGGCAGGCGAACCTGCGCTGGTCGGTTACGACGGCGCGGTGTACCTGGACACGCTGGAGACGCACAACGTGCTCGACGTTACGATGCCGGATGGAAGCACGTGTCACGCTGCGTTCGACTATGCGAAACACGGCGACGGCATTCCACAGATCGGGCCGCTGACCTGCCAAGCGGAGGCATCACGATGATCCGTCAGTTGCGCTGCGTATTCCTGGTGATGCTTGTCTGCGCGCTTTGCCAGTGGATGGCGCCCGCACGCATGTCTTCGATGTCGCCGGCCTGGGCGGCGGTACCCGGCGTTGCCTGCAACGCGACGATGACCAGCATCACCTTCGGAAACGTCGATCCCTACAACTTCGGTTATGGCTTCCTCGGACTTTCGGGTGGAAATTACAACCTCAACACCACGGGCTTCCTGACCTACTACTGCACGAATACCACCGCCGCGACAAAGACCATCACCGGCTGCTTCAGCATCGGCAACCCCGGCGGCGCGACCCAGCGCGTGATGGTCGGCCCCAGCAACGACCAACTGGACTACCAGCTCTACCAGGATCCCGCCAACACTCAGCCCTGGGGCAGCCTGAGCAACACGGCCTGGGGCAATCCCGTGGCGGTGAACATCACGGTGCCGGCGAATGGCACGTCAGTACCCGCGACGCTGCCGGTCTATGCGACCGTGGCCAGCAACCAGGGCGGGAGCATTTTTGGCATTCCCCTGGGTCAGCTTGCGGCCGGAACCTACAACGCCAACTATGGCAGCAGCGACGTGATGTTCGATACCGCAAACGGTGCGGGTGCAACCTGCGTCGCCGGATCGGGCGGCGGCACGATCAACGGATTCCAGGTTTCAGCCAACGTCCAGCAGACCTGCCAGGTCACCACCAACCCCCTGACCTTCCCCACCCCTGCCGGTGGTGATCCCAGCGGAGCCACCGCCACCACCACGTTGCAGGTGTCGTGCACGTCGCACACGGGGTATCAGGTCGGCCTGGACAACGGCAAGAATTTCGATGGATCCAACCGCCGCATGCGTGGCGGACCCACCAACAGCGACTACATCAGTTACGGTCTCTACCAAAACAGCGGCAATACGATTCCCTGGGGCAACACGCCCGGCACCGGCGGCAATACCGTGACGGGTACCAGCAGTAACCAGACCTTCACCGTTTACGGCAAGGTCAATACGGGCCAGGGTGCGGTCAGTGCAGGTGACTACTTCGATGCCGTGACGGTCTACGTGTATTACTGATCCGGAAATCTCACTGCATTTGCCGCTGCAATTTCGCCAGCGGTTTGCCCGCGGCATCGAGCATCACCAGTTCACCGCCGCTGATTTCCACCTTCGCGGTGTTCCGGAACGCATTGAAGACGCCCCGCTCCGCCTGCATGACGCCAGCCGGTTGCAGGCATGCCATCTTGGTGGAAAGGGTTTGCGTGAATTGTGCGGTGCCGTCTGCCGCGATCTGGTAACGCGCGCCGTAAGCGTTGCACCCCGCCTTGCCCGCCGCGCGGCCGCCGCGAAAGCGCAGGGTCGCCTTGACGCCCGCTGGCACCGGCACGCCCTCGAGTTCGACGAATCGCCATTCACTGCCGTCGAGGCTGGCGGCAGTCGGAATCGACGGCGCGGACGATGCGGCTTGCACCGGCACCGGATCACGCGCGGCTTGCGCAGCGCAACCGGTCACGGCCAACGCCGCCATCAACATCACGGAGATTGGACGCATGGCACGGCCTCCACGTGGTGAGACGGCCAAGGCTATGCCTGCGAGGCTGAATCAGGGTTGTGTGCGTTCGTAGATCAGATCGGCGCGCGACGCGTGGCCACCGCGCGCTCCACCGCCCGCACGTTCGACCAACTGCCCGTCCACCACGTCGATATGCTTCACGAAGGCAGCGTTTTCAACTGCGCAACCGGGCAGATGCAGACGGCTTGATGTGCCGATGGCGGTCACGACGTAGCCATCGAGGTTCAGCGGTTTGCCTGGCGCGACGCGGTCTTTCAGGAATGCATCCAGCGCCGCGGGGCCGCCCTTGCGTTCCACCTCACGCAGTTTCTCCGGCACGACAAGCCACGCGTGTCCATCCGCATGCCAGCTCAGGAAACGCGCATCGCCGTTTGCGTCCACCAGCAGCGCGCTGTCCTGATCGACGCCAAGCCCGGTCACCGCGGCGGTGTGATGATCCTTCGCCGTGCGCGCGACGAACGCCAGCAGCCGGCCA
>DATEKI010000028.1:0-13905 GCA_035277545.1 Rhodanobacteraceae bacterium
GGCTTTTGCCGCTGAAATCAAGGCAGCATTGGAGGCCGACGCGGGAATCGCGCAGGCCGTGGTTTCCGTGACCTCGCGCGTCGCGACCCACAAGGTGCAGGGCAATCTGATGCCGCTGCCGGGCGTCAAGAACATCATCGCGGTGGCGTCGGGCAAGGGTGGCGTCGGCAAGTCCACGGTGGCGGTGAACCTCGCGTTGGCGTTGGTGGCCGAAGGCGCGAATGCGGGCGTGCTGGACGCCGACATCTACGGTCCCAGCCAGCCGCTGATGCTGGGCATCGAAGGCCGGCCGGAATCACCGGATGGCAAGACCATCATCCCGATGACCAACCATGGCCTGCAGGTGATGTCGATCGGGTTCCTGGTCGGCGAGGACACGCCGATGGTATGGCGCGGGCCGATGGTGACGCAGGCGTTGACGCAGTTGCTGACCGCCACTCGCTGGCGTGACATCGATTACCTGATCGTCGACATGCCGCCCGGCACCGGCGACATCCAGTTGACGCTCACGCAGCGTGTGCCCGTGGCGGGCGCGGTGATCGTCACCACGCCGCAGGACATAGCGCTGCTGGATGCGAAGAAGGGGCTGAAGGCATTCGAGAAGGTGCAGGTGCCGGTGCTCGGCATCATCGAGAACATGGCCACGCACGTCTGTTCCAACTGCGGCCACGAGGAGCACGTGTTCGGTGAAGGCGGCGGCGCGAAGATGGCCGAGCAGTACGGCGTGCCGTTGCTGGGTTCGCTGCCGCTGGACATCCGTATCCGCGAGCAGGCCGACGGCGGCAACCCGACGGTCGCGGCCGATCCCGATTCCGACCTCGCGGTGCGTTATCGTGAGATCGCGCGCAACACGGCCGCGCGCCTGTCGCTGCAGGCCGAACGTGACATGACCGGCGTGCCCAACATCCGCGTCGTCGATGACTGATTCCGCCGCTTCGGCAAAACGGGTGTTGTGCCTGTGCGGCAGCCTGCGCCGGGTGTCGGCGAATCGCGCGGCGTTGGAAGCCGCACGCGGACTGGCACCTTCATCGCTGCGGCTCGATCTTTACTCCGGCATGGGCGCATTGCCGCTGTTCGATCCCGATGTCGAAGGCGGCCCGCTGCCGCAACCCGTGCGCGAATTGCGCGAAGCCGTCGGTCGCGCCGACGCATTGCTGATCGCATGCCCAGAATACGCGCACGGGATCCCGGGCGCCTTCAAGAACCTGCTGGACTGGCTGGTCGGCGCGCTCGAGTTCCCGGGCAAGCCCGCGCTGTTGCTCAATGCCTCGGCGCGCGGATCGCACCACGGGCAGGACGCATTGATGGAGGTCCTGACCACCATGTCGGCCCAGCTGCTGTCATCCGAACCGATCCCGGTTCGCCTGCCGGGCGCGGGCTGCACGGTCGATGCCGTGCTGGGAAGCG
The DNA here is from genome assembly GCA_035277545.1 of Rhodanobacteraceae bacterium. Taxonomy (GTDB): domain Bacteria; phylum Pseudomonadota; class Gammaproteobacteria; order Xanthomonadales; family Rhodanobacteraceae; genus 66-474. The sequence continues at coordinate 1,408 of DATEKI010000028.1, forward strand.
ACGATCGCAGGCGTGAAATCGGGATGGCGCTCGGCGTGCTGGCGGCCGGGCTTGCCTGACGCTGGCGCCCGTCCGGCAATCGCGTTATTTTGGCGGCTTTGGCCGGCGCCGTCCGGCACCCAACAAGGGTGGAGCGTTCGTGAGCATCAAGAGCGACAACTGGATCCGCCGCATGGCCGGGCAACATGGCATGATCGAGCCGTTCGAGGCGGGGCAGGTCAAGCACAACGGCAACGGGCGGATCGTCTCGTACGGCACGTCGAGTTACGGTTACGACGTGCGCTGCGCGGACGAATTCAAGATCTTCACCAACATCAACTCGACCATCGTCGATCCCAAGGATTTCGACTCGCGCAATTTCGTGGATTTCAAGGGCGAGTGCTGCATCATCCCACCCAATTCGTTTGCGCTGGCGCGCACGGTGGAGTATTTCCGCATCCCGCGCAACGTGCTGGTGGTGTGCCTGGGCAAGAGTACCTACGCGCGCTGCGGCATCATCGTCAATGTGACGCCGCTGGAGCCGGAATGGGAAGGGCACGTGACGCTGGAATTTTCCAACACCACGCCGCTGCCGGCCAAGATCTACGCCAACGAGGGCGTCGCGCAGATGCTGTTCCTGGAATCCGACGAGGTCTGTTCCACCAGTTACAAGGACCGTGGCGGCAAGTACCAGGGACAGAAGGGCGTCACCTTGCCCAAAACATGATTCGCCTCATTCAGCACGCTTGTGGCACACTTTCCCGGCTGTGGCCCCAGGGCCTGCATCCGCGATCAGCAACGGAGACCTGAATCCATGAACCTGCGTTCGTTTGTTGTGCGCCTCGGCGGCGCGGCAATGTTGGCGACCATGCTTGCGCTTGCGGCGTGCAATGGCAACGTTCGTGGTGGCGGCGAAACCACGGTGAACGTGCCGCAGCAGTACGACATGACCATCGGCGCCTACAAGGACAACCAGTTCATGCTGGATGGCGCGGTGCTGAGCGCGCCCGACCTCGAAGCCCATTTCCGCTACCTGCAGGACCAGAAGCAGCTGCCGAAGACCGTACTGCTGGAAGACACCAAGGACGCCAAGATCAACAACGCCGCCCTGGAAGAATTCGCCAGCCTGCAGTTGAGCTTCAAGTTCACCGGCTACGTGCTGCACAAGGGCAAGCTGACCCTGATGAGTGCGGTGGAATCGGCCAAGGACAAGGGCAAGAAATAAGTCCTCAGGATTCCGCACCGGCGGCGGCCCGCGTATCGCCGCTGGTGGTCAAAGCGGTGCGCACGACGATTTCGAGCGCCGCCGTCATCTGTTCCAGCGGCATTCCGGGCTGCCCGTGCGCGGCGGCCTGTTCCGGCAGCCACGGCACGTGCACGAAGCCCGCGCGGGTGTTGCGCCGCCGCCGCAGGGAATGCATCAGCGCGTAGAACACCTGGTTGCACACATAGGTTCCGGCCGTTTGCGAGACGTGCGCGGAGATGCCGGCGCGCCGCAATGCCTGCAGCGCCGCCTTGATCGGCAGCGTCGAAAAGAACGCCGCGGCGCCGCTGCCCAGCACAGGTACGTCCACCGGTTGGGCGCCGGCGTTGTCCGGGATGCGCGCGTCGATCAGGTTGATCGCGACACGCTCCAGCGAAATGCCTTCGCGGCCGCCGGCCAGGCCGACCGCGATGGCCACGCGCGGCTCGTGCCGGCGCACCGCGCGCCACAGGGCAGGCAGCGACGCATCGAACTCGCAGGGCAGCTCCGCGACGACCACGCGATGACCCTCGATGGTGGCTCCGCCGAGCGCGCGCACTGCCTGCCAGGACGGGTTCACCGCCTCGCCGCCGAACGGCGCGAAGCCGGTCAGCAACACGGTGCGTTCGCGCTGGCGTTCGATGCGGTTCAAAAGCGGAAGATCAGCAGGTACATCAGGATCAAGTTTACGAGGAGCAGCAGCGCGCCGGTTTTCCATTGGGCGCGGATCACGTCGTACTGGTTCGGCAGTTCGAGCAGCGCCACCGGCACGATGTTGAAGTTGGCCGCCATCGGCGTGAACAGCGTGCCGCAATAGCCGGTCAGCATGCCCAGCGCACCCAGGATCGCGGGGTTGGCGCCGTGCTGGTGGATCAGCAGCGGCAAGCCGATGCCGGCCATCAGCACCGGGAAGGCCGCGAACGCGTTGCCCATGATGACGGTGAACAACACCATGCCCAGCCCGAACGCGATCACGCAGGCCAGCGCGCTGTCGACCGGAATCAGCAGGCGTACCAGGTCGGAGACCGCCGTGCCGACGCCGGTCGCGGCGAACACGCCGCCCAGTGCCGCGAGTGTCAATGGCAGCAGCGCCGCCCAGCCCAACGTGTCCAGCAGGCGCCGGCCTTCGACCAGGCCAGCCGACGGTTTCGCGCGCGTGACCCGCAGCGCCGCGATCAGCGCGACCACGCAGGCCAGCGCGAGGCCTGTCAAGGTCATGCGGGTCTTGTCGAACAGGTGCCAGTGGCCTATCGCGATGTAGCCACCGAACAGCGCCACCAGCAACGTCACCAGCGGGATCAGCAGGGCGGGGCCGAACAGGCGATGGCCGAGGCGCTTCGCGTCGGCTTCGCGCGCGGCGGCGTCGCGCTCCGCCAGGTTCCCGCGTTTCATCTTCGGCGACAGCACGGCCAGCGCGATCACGCCGACGCCTGCCAGTTGCGCGGGCAGGTCGTGATGCGCGGTGGTGGCATCGAGCACATGCTTGCCACCGGCCATCAACGCCGCCAGTACCACCCAGAATGCCGCGTGCCACCAGCGTCGCTCGCGCAGGTTCAGCCACGCCGCGCCGGCGAGGAACAGGGCGACCAGCCAGTAGGCGTGCTCGATCTTCAGCACGTCAGGCCTGCGCCCGATCGTCACGATCGATCGGTGCCGCGCGCGTTTCAAGCTTGCGCGCAAACAGCACCGTGCGAATCGCGTGGATGATGAAAGCCGCGATCGCGGTCGGCAGCGCCCACAGCGCAATGTGCAGCGGTTCCAGTTCGATGCCGTGTTGTGCGTAGAAGCCCTGGATCAGCAGTACCGCGCCCAGCGCGATGAACACGTCCTCGCCGAAGAAACGGCCGACATTGTCGGTGGCGGCGCTGAAGGCACGCACGTCGTTGCGTTCTTCCGAATCCAGTACCGTGCCGCGCTGCTCGGCGGCGGCTTCCGCCATCGGCGCCAGCAATGGGCGCACGGTCTGTGCCTGCCCGGCGACATCGGTCAAGCCGAGCATGGCCAGGATTTGCCGTATGGCGAGGTAGGCGATCAAAAGCCGGGAGAGCGTAAGTCCTCTCAGCGTCGTGATCCAACGGCCGACGTGTTCGCGCAGACCCGCGCGTTCCAGCACGCCGATCGCGGGGAGGGTCAGCACGTACAGCAGCAGCGCGCGCTCGGACACGAAGCTGTTGCCGATCAGCGCCAGGATCGCGCCGATGGATTTGCCTGCGGCGAGGCCACTGACGATGCCCGCGACCACCACCACCGGCACAGGGTTGAAGCGCAGTGCAAAGCCGATGACGACCACCAGCACGCCCAGCAACGGCAGCCAGTGGAGCAGGTTGGTCATGGCAATGACATCCGGCGCGTCATGCCGGGCGCTCCGCCGCGGCGACCCTCATGCCGGCGCGTTCCAGGGCCCGGCGCAGGCGTTCGGCGAACGCAGCCGCGTTGGCGCGGTCGCCGTGCACGCACAAGGTATCGGCCTCGATGCGCAGCTTCGCGCCATCGCCTGTGACGGCTTCGCCACGCGTGGCGATCGATACGGCTTGCGCGACGGCGTCGTCGATATCCTCGATCACCGCGCCGGTTTCGGAACGAGGCATCAGCGATCCGTCCGCGCGATAGCGGCGGTCGCAGAAACCTTCGCGTTGCACGGTGAGTCCTGCAGCCAGCCCCGCGTCGATGAGGGCGCTTCCGGCGAGTCCGGCCAGAATCAGCATCGGATTGAAATCACGCACTGCGGCGGCGATCGCTCCGGCCAATGCGCGGTCGCGCGCGGCCATGTTGTACAGGGCGCCATGCGGCTTGACGTGGTGCAATTGCGTTCCGGCTGCATGGGTCAACGCGTGCAGCGCGCCGAGCTGGTACAGCGTTTGCGCATAGACTTCGTTCGGCGCGGTTTTCATCTCGCGCCTGCCGAAGCCCGGCAGGTCGGGAAGCGAGGTGTGCGCACCGATCGCGACGCCGTGTTGCACGCACAACAGGATCGTCGCGCGCATGACCGAGGGATCGCCTGCGTGGAAGCCGCAAGCGATGTTGGCCGAGGTGATCCAGGGTACGACCCCGGCATCGTCGCCCATGCGCCATGCGCCGAAGGATTCGCCGAGATCGGCATTGAGGTCGATGCAATTCATGATGCGAGCCGTGCCGCGATGTTGGCTTCCAGTGCGCGCAATGCGCGCTCGCGTTCGTGCAGCGCGCGTTGCGCGTCGTCGAACGTGCATGGCGAGAAGCGTAACGCATCGCCGGGCCGGAGTTGCGCGAGGCGCGGGATGTCCACCGCGGCGACCTGGCCGATGCGCGGGTACCCGCCGCTGACCGGGCACTCCGGGCCGAACGCGATGGGTTGGCCCGAAGGCGGCAGTTGCAGCAGGCCCGGCACGCAGCCTTCGCTGATCATTTCGATCGGGGTACTGAATTCCAGTCCCGGGCCGGACAGGCGCAGGCCCGCACGATTGGAATCGGCTTGCACCATAAATGATTTTGAGAACAATGCGTTGTGCGATATTGGTGTCAATCGATCGAGATGGCTTCCCGGCAGCATGCCCAGCGGCTTGCGCGAATCGGTGGAGAACCATGGGCGCGGATCGAGCCGCCAGTTCGGGGGCCTGGATGCCACGGGCCGGTCACGGCCCGCCGCGGTGATCTTCAATGCGTCGCGCGCACGCAACGGCCGGCCCGGGGGAGGCCCGAGTTGAGCATTGACATCGGTGCTGCGGCTGCCAAGTACCGGCGCCACGTCGAGACTGCCGCGCACGGCGAGATAACTGCGGCAGCCGGAACGCATCGCGCCCAGTTCGACCGTCGCGCCTGCGGGCACGAACCCCGGTGCCCACATCGGCTGATCGGCGCCGTCGATGCGGAACGGAATCGGCGCGCCGGTGACGGCGATCCATGCACCGGCGTGGAAGCGCAGCGTGGGCCCGAGCAGCGTGATTTCCAGCGCGCAGGCATCGCCGGGGTTGCCACACAACGCGTTGGCGATGCGCAGTGCGGGCGCATCGAACGCACCGGCGCGGCCAATGCCGAGACGCGCGTATCCCGGGCGCCCGGCGTCCTGCAATGTCGTCAGCAAACCGGGCTTGACGACCTCGATGGTCATCCGTCGCCCTCCGCGAGCCGCGCGAATTCACCAACTTCGATTGCGCGAAAACGCACGCGGTCGCCGGGCGCCAGCAGGCAGGGTGGCTCCCGATGCTGGTCGAACAACGCGAGCGGCGTGCGGCCTATCAGGTGCCAGCCGCCCGGAAGTTCGCCTGGATAAATGCCGGTTTGCGCGCCGCCGATCGCTACCGAACCTCTCGGCACGCGCGTGCGGGGGTTTGCGCGACGCGGCATGTGCAGCGCTGGGTCGAGGCCCAGCAGGTAGGGAAAACCGGGCGCGAAGCCGAGCATCGCGACGGTGTATTCCGTTGCCGTATGGCGCACGATGACTTCGTCGCGCGACAGCCCCGCGTGTTCCGCGATGGCGTCCAGATCGGGGCCGCAGTCGCCGCCGTAGCAAACCGGGATTTCGACATGCCGTGACGCGGTTGTTTTTTGCTCGTCATCCCGGCGAAGGCTGGGATCCAGTGCCCTGGTGATGGCTTCGATATCGATGCCGCGGTTCCACGCCAATGGATCGAACCGCAGCATCAAGGTTGCATAAGCGGGTGCCACGTCGATGAGGCCGGGGAGATTCGCATCACGGACGGCGCGCGCCGCCGCGTGCACGCGTGCATTCGTCGCCATGTCGATGCCGTCGCCGAAGCGCAACAGCAGCGCATCCTCGGACAAGGTTTCGATCTGGAGCTCAGCCATCGCGCTTGCGCCGCCGGGTGCCGCCGGTGTCTTCCGCGCGGGCCTCCCGGCGAAGATCCGCAAGCAGCCTGTCGCGCGCTTCGGGCAGGTAATGGTGCGCCGGCCCGTGTCCCCACACCGGGCCCGGCCACGCGGCATCCCCTTCGCGGCGGGCGACCACATGTACGTGCAATTGCCGCACGATGTTGCCGAGTGCGCCGACGTTGAGCTTGTCGCATTCGACGACGCCACGCAGCATCTTCATCGCCCGGACGGTTTCGCGCATCAGTTGCATGCGTTCGCGGTCGGCAAGATCGTCCAGTTCGACGAGACCTTCACGTCGCGGCACCAGCACCAGCCACGGAAACTGCGCATCATCCATCAGCAGCACGCGACACAGTGACCACTCGGCCACGAACAGCGTGTCCGCGGCGAGCCGTGCGTCAAGCCGGAATCCGGCGTCCGGGGCGGGCTTCATGGCTGGTCTGCAAGCTCTTCACCGAAGAACGCCAGCGTGCGTTGCAGCGCCAGGTGGGCGGCGTCCTTGTTGTAGACGCTCTTGTCCACGTCGCGGTTGAACGCGTGCCCGCAATGCTCGTACACGTACACCGGTGCATCCGGCCACGCCTTGCGGTGTTTTTCCACCGCTTCGGCGGGGATGGAGCGGTCGTTGGCGCCGAAATGGAACATCACCGGCGCCTGCAACGGCTGGCCGAAATACGCCGTATTCCGCGCGCCGTAGTAGCTCACCGCGGGCAACCCCAGCCGTTGCGCCGACAGCAGCGCGACCGTGCCGCCCCAGCAGTAGCCGACCACGCCGATCTTTCCTGAAGACTTGATGGAATCCGCCGCGCTGGCCACGGCTTCCGCGGCACGATCCAGCCCCACTTCCATCGCGAGACCCTTGCCGCGCTCCATGCCGGCCTTGTCGTAGGCGAGCTCGACGTCGTTCTCGACGTAATCGAAGAACGCCGGCGCGATCGCGGTGTAGCCGGCTTTCGCGAAGCGGTCGGTGACGTCACGGATGTGCGGCGTGACGCCGAAGATTTCCTGCACCACCACGATTCCACCCTTGGGTTTGCCGACGGGTTTGGCGAGATACGCGCCGATGCAGTGCGTGCCGGCGGTGTTGAGGTTGATGCGTTCGCCCATGGCGGTTCTCCTTGAAAGCGCTTCACACAGCGTACTACCGTGCGGAAGCGGGCGACCCCGGTAAGGTGTGTTACCCGGATAAAATGGCCGGCCCGGTAACACGCTGCCTGCCATGCCCGCAACCAATCCCAAAGTCGGCTTCGTCAGCCTCGGCTGCCCCAAGGCGCTGGTCGATTCCGAGCGCATCCTCACCCAGTTGAAGGCCGAGGGCTACGAGATCGTGCCGCGCTACGACAAGGCCAACGCGGTGATCGTCAACACCTGCGGTTTCATCGACGCGGCGGTGCAGGAATCGCTGGACGCGATCGGCGAGGCTCTGCACGAGAACGGCAAGGTCATCGTCACCGGGTGCCTCGGCAAACGTGACGCGCTGATCCGCGAGGCCTATCCCGACGTGCTCGCGATCACCGGACCGCAGGACTACGCCAGCGTGATGGGCGCGGTGCATGCGGCACTGCCGAAGCCGCACGATCCGTTCGTCGACCTGGTCCCGGACACCGGCATCAAGCTGACGCCGAAGCACTACGCGTACCTGAAGATTTCCGAAGGCTGCAACCACCGCTGCACGTTCTGCATCATTCCCTCGATGCGCGGGAATCTCGTGTCGCGGCCGATCGACGAGGTGCTGGTCGAGGCCGAGAAGCTGGTGCGTTCAGGCGTCAAGGAATTGCTGGTGATTTCGCAGGACACCAGCGCCTATGGCGTCGACGTGCGTTATGCCGAACGCGCGTGGCGTGGCAACCCGTACCAGACGCGCATGACCGACCTGTGCCGGGGCTTGGGTGAACTCGGCGCGTGGGTGCGGCTGCACTATGTGTACCCGTATCCGCACGTCGACGATGTGATTCCGCTGATGGCGGAAGGCAAGATCCTTCCGTACCTCGACATTCCGTTCCAGCACGCGTCGCCGCGCATCCTCAAGTTGATGAAGCGGCCCGGCAACATCGACAAGACGCTGGAACGCATCCACGCGTGGCGCAAGGCTTGCCCCGATCTCACGATCCGCAGCACCTTCATCGTCGGATTCCCCGGTGAAACCGACGCGGAGTTCGAGGCATTGCTGGATTTCCTGCGCGAAGCGCAACTCGACCGCGTCGGCGCGTTCGCCTATTCGCCGGTCGGTGGCGCCAGGGCCAACGAGCTGCCCGATCCGGTGCCGGAGGAATTGAAGGAAGATCGCCTCGAACGCTTCATGGAAGTGCAGGCGGGGATTTCTGCCGCCAAACTCCGGAAGAAAATCGGCCGCACGCTGACCGTGCTGGTGGATTCAGTGGACGGCGACTTCGCCTTCGCGCGTTCGATGGCCGACGCGCCCGAGATCGATGGCGTGGTGCGCATCGCGGATGGTGCAACGTCGAAGCCGGGGCAATTCATCGAGGTGCGCGTGACTGGCGCGGATGCACACGACCTGGAAGCCGTCATTTCCATCGCGGGTTGAATCCTCCCGTCGTCATTCCGGATTCGGGCCTGCAGCCTGCTCCGGAATGACGATGCGGGTACGGGTGCATTCCGGGACTATGCGTAGTTCACCGACAGCACGACGAAGCGCATCCTGCCGCCCGGCAACTCCGCCTCGAACTCCTCGTCGACGCGTTTCTTGAGCGCCGCGCGCGCGAGGGGTGAATCCACGCTGATCCAGCCCTTCCTGGCGTCGGTCTCGTCGGGGCCGACGATGCGATACGTGTGGGCTTCACCGGTTTCGAGGTTTTCGATTGCGAGGGTGGCGCCGAAGAACACCGCGGCGCGGTCGGCCGGGATGCCTTCGGCGACCTTCAGTGATGGGATGCGCTTGGACAGGTAGCGCACGCGGCGGTCGATTTCGCCGAGCTGCTTCTTGCGATAGGTATATTCGGCGTTCTCGGAACGATCGCCCTCGGCGGCGGCGGCGGCGAGTGCCTTGACGACTTCCGGGCGCAATTCGCGCCACAGGTGATCGAGCTCCGCCTTCAGCGCATCGAAACCTGCACGCGTGATGATCGCGGTGGAGCGGGGCGGGAGTGGACGCCAACGTGACATGGCCTGGACGGAGAATTCAATGAAGCCATCGTGGGAGATGGCGGGCTGCGTGTCGCCGGCCGGATCGGCGGGACTGCCGATCCGGACACCGCAGGCGGGCCGCTCCGTGCTTGACCCGGGGGCGCGCCACAAGGACGTGGCGTGTCACGCAACCCCTTGCGCGCTGTTGCCTTGGCGGGGTCGGGCTCGACCGCATTGGTGTCGTTCCTTCCGGCGAGGATGCCGTACACGCGGCCTGCCGCGTGCCTCGGTATGTGACGTGGTTGGATTGTACGTGCGCATTTTGCCTTGAGTCCCGCGCTTCTTCGCGTTAGGGTGCATGCGTTGTCTTGCGTTTGGGTGGGCGTGAATGATGCGGCGGTTGGGATGGATGGCGTGCGTCGGCGCGCTGGGGTGGTTGGCGGGGTGTGCGCAAACGCCGACCAGGGGCACTTCTTCGGATTTGAACGGACTGTACGCACAGTTGAACCAGGCCAGCGCGCAGTACGACCAGGCGCTGCAGCAGGCCCGGCACGGCGACAACGCGCAGTCGCAGAAGACACTGCAAGCCGCACTGGATGCGTTGCGCAGCGCGTCCGACAAGTGCGTCAACACGTCGGGTTGCGACACGGGACGCTTCCTGTCGGCCTATGACCGTGCGCTGCGCTTGAAGGACGGCAGCTTCCTTGGCACCGAGGGCGATGATCAATCGCTCGACACCGACGACCAGACCACGACGACCGCCGATTCCGGAGTACTCACCACGCTGCCGCAGGCGCAGCGCACGGTGCAGTTGCTGCACGATCACAAGCTGTCGGACCTCGTTGCGACCAACGGCACGGTGCAGGCAGCCTTGCAGGTCTGGCTGACGCGGTTGCGCCCGGAGCTGATTCGGGCGTACGTCGATTACCAGTACCTGCGCTACCAGATGGAACCCGCGTTCCACCAGGCGGGTTTGCCGGAAGCGATCCTGTTCGGCTTGATCGCGAAGGAATCCGGTGGGCGCGTGCACGCGGTATCGCGCTCGGGCGCGGCGGGTCCGCTGCAGTTCATGCCGGCCACGGGCGCCCGCTTCGGACTGAACACCATCGACGGGTTCGACCAGCGCTTCGACCCGACCATGTCCGCGCAGGCGACCGCCGCCTACCTCGATGAACAGCTGGGCCAACTCAACGACAACCTGGCGCTGGTGCTGGCTGCGTACAACGGCGGCGAAGGGCGGATGGGGCGGCTGGTCGCGAGCACGCCCAACGCGAGCTTCTGGGATCCGGACGTGTATTTCTCGTTGTCGCCGGAAACCCGCGAGTACGTGCCGATGGTGTTGGCGGCGGCGTGGCTGTTCCTGCACCCGGCACGCTACAACCTGCGGTTCCCGCAAATCGACGGCACGCCCGGCTTCGTCAACCTGGCGAACGCGGCCTCGCTGAACGAGTTGTCGGTGTGCCTCGGCAACGACGACAGTGCGCGCTACGGCTGGTATCGCACCTTGCGCAACCTCAATCCGCAGATGGACCCGTCGCAGGTGCAGCCTCAGGGCACCCGCGTCAACCTGCCGCGGTTCCTGCAGAGCGCGTACAAGCAATCCTGCACCGACGGGAAATGGGTCGCGCTGGCCGCCCAGTTGCAGGCCGCGCAATTGCCGACGCCGCCGGTGCAGGTCGCGGCGGCCGATCCGCCTCCGGGCAAATCAAGGCACCGGTCCGCCGGCCACTACACCATCCGCAACGGCGACACCCTTTACGCCATCGCGCGCCGCTTCCAGTGCGACGACGTGCGCGAACTGGTGCGCAGCAACCATCTGCGTTCGGCCTCCGACCTGCAAGTCGGCAAGCGCCTGCGGCTGGAGGGGTGCAAGCGCTGAACGAACCCGGCGGGCTAGTCCACGCCACCGCTTCTGCAGAAACGCAAAACGCCCACAAAGGGCGTTCGCGATTCTGGCGGAGAGGGGGGGATATGCTCGCATCGTCCATGATGCTCGCCCTCGCTGCGCTCGGACCGCCTGCGGCGTCCAAATTCGTTCCAGACGAATTTGTCGAACCCGAGGGGATCCGTCCACACCACCACACCCACAGACATGACAAAGGGGCCGTTTGGCCCCTTTGTCATGTCTGGCGGAGAGGGTGGGATTCGAACCCACGTTACGGCATAACCGTAAACCGGATTTCGAATCCGGCGCGTTCGACCACTCCGCCACCTCTCCGGGGTTCGTGGTCTTCAGGCCCGCCTGAGCGGGCCGCCCATGATAATTGCGTCCCTGCATGACTGACAACCACGAGAGCCCGGGCGCGCGCAGCGGGAAGGCTTCGGACGTGGACTGCTTGAGCACAACCCCGCGATGCCTTAGCGTGCACGGCAGGCAGAGGGAGGAAATCACCATGCGCACGCGATCGCGGGTCGCCGTTCTGGTGCTGGGGATTGCGATGTCGATGGCGGTCTTGGCGCATGGTGCGGACCAGGCACCGTCACCGGCCAGCGCCACGTCGACCGTTTACGCCGGCATACCCGAACTGCAGCAGCAGATGGCCAGCGGCAAGCTGGACTCGCAACAGCTCGTCCGCGATTTCACCCGGCGGATCGAAACGCTGGATCAGGCGGGCCCCCGCGTCAATTCGGTCCTGCAATTGAACCCCGATGCGCTGTCGATCGCGAGGCAGCGCGACGAAGGTCGCAAGCCTAGCCAGCATGATGGCTTGTGGGGCATCCCCATCCTGTTGAAGGCCAACATCGATACCGGCGACAGGATGCCCACGACGGCGGGTTCGCTGGCGTTGCTGGGGGCGCCCGCACCCCGGGACGCGACGGTGGCCGCGAAGTTGCGGGAGGCCGGCGCGGTGATCCTCGGCAAGACCAACTTGAGTGAATGGGCGAATTTTCGCTCGGCGCGCGCGACCAGTGGCTGGAGCGGTCGTGGTGGATTGACGCGCAACCCCTACGTGCTGGATCGCAGCGCGTGTGGTTCGAGTTCGGGTTCCGCCGCCGCGGTCGCGGCGGGCTTCGTGACGGTCGCGATCGGCACGGAAACCAACGGGTCGGTCATCTGCCCGGCCGCCGCGAACGGCGTGGTGGGCATCAAGCCCACGGTGGGGCTGGTGAGCCGAGCGGGCATCATCCCGATCAGTTCGACCCAGGACACCGCCGGGCCCATCGCGCGTGATGTGCGCGATGCCGCGATCGTGCTGTCGGCGATCGCGGGCAGCGATCCGCGCGATCCGCCCACGCGCGATGCCGACCAGCACGCGACCGATTACACGAAATTCCTGGACCCGGGCGCACTCAAGGGCAAACGCATCGGCGTGGTGCGCGAACTGGCGGGCGGCGATCCGCAGGTCAAGGCGTTGCTCGACCGCGCGATCTCGGTACTGCGT
>DATEKI010000029.1:0-5487 GCA_035277545.1 Rhodanobacteraceae bacterium
GACCGAACAGGCGCGCCGGCAGCACGCGGGTGTCATTGAAGACCAGCAGGTCGCCCGCCCGCAACATCCCCGGAAGGTCCCGGAAGGCGCGATCGCCCAGCGCCCGGTGCGGCGCATCCAGCACCAGCAGGCGGCTGGCGCCTCGATCAAGCAGCGGCTGCTGCGCGATCAATTCGACCGGCAGGTCGTAATGGAAATCTGACTTCTTCAAGAGATTCTGGTTTCGGGGCTCGATGGATTCTGCTCTGTCCCTCCCCCTCCCCCGAGGAAAAAGGGAACCTCCGAGGCGTCGCGCACTGCGCGACGTTGTATTGACACGACGGTGTATTGAATGGAACGGCGCATGAGGATGAAGAACGGCAAATGGTAGCTCGCGGGCCGCCGCAGGTCGCTCGGCCGGCGCCAGACGATGGCCGCCCTTATTCGGGCCGTCGGCAATCCTTACGCTTTCATCAAGTCGCCGACGCGCTGCGGTGGATATGTTAATGCAAAACAGCAACTTATAAATTGGCATGGTTGATGCTTTTTATCGGGCAGCTCACGAATCGGCAGAAATCGTGCCGACCCGGCGGGCAGACCAAAGGCGCCGTCAAAGCGGCACCTCCCATCGTTGAGATGCACGCATCCTGGAGCATGACAATGTCGACAAGAAACAAGCTGGTCCTCGCAGGCATTCTTTCTGCGGCGGCCATTTCGGCTTACGCGGCTCCCGTCACCTATCTGGCATCGGACAACAACGTCAGCTCGCTTTCACAAATGGTCAATTCGACCGCGGAAGCTGCTGCGTTCAATGCAGTCGCCGGCAATCTGAATGTCGTCGATTTTGAATCGCCCGTGCCGGGCGACATCACTATTACGGGCGGCTCAACCACCAACAACAGCGGATGCGGCGCCCTGTGCGGGTTCAACACCACGCCGGGGGGAGCATACTTTCGCCTCGTTTATGGCGGGTCGGTGACCTTCAGCTTCACCAATCCCGTCGATGCCTTCGGCTTTTACGTCAATGGCCTGCAAACCGACCTGGTTCCGCAGCAGACGATCGTTTACGTCGATGGCTCATCAGTCACCCGGACCATCGACATGCCGCCCGCGACCGGCGGCGGCGGCGCATTCGTCGGATTCATCGATTTCGGACAGATGATCTCCAGCGTGACGTTCAATGCAACGAACGACGTCCTCGGTTTCGACGACCTGCGGTATGGCCGCTCCGCCAACAACCCGGCAAGCGTCCCGGAGCCCGGCACGCTGGTCCTGTTCGGCCTTGGCTTGGCCGGGATCGGTGTGGCCGTGAAGCGCCGGCGCCAAAACCTCGGCTGTTGAGCAACAGGTAGGGCGGGCACCCCCCGCCAACGACCAACGAAGGCGTCTCGTCGTGGAAAAGCAGGCCGGGCGGGCATTCCCCGCCAGCCTGCGACACACGCGAGGGCACGGGTCGCGGATTTGGGCCACTTGCTACAACCAGCCCTTTTGCCTCGCCAGGCGATACGCCTCGATGCGATTGGCCACACCCAGCTTCCCGATCGCCTCGGACAGGTAGTTGCGCACGGTGCCGTGCGAGAGATTGAGCTTGCTGGCAATGTCACCCGCACTCTGGCCTTCGCCCGCGAGGCGCAGCACCTGGCGCTCGCGATCGTTCAGCGGATCGGCTTCGGTCCATGCTTCCAGCGCCAGTTCCGGGTCGATCGCGCGACCACCGCGATGCACCAGCCGCAGGGAATCGGCAAGCTTTTCGGCCGGCGCGTCCTTCAGCAGGTAACCGGACACGCCCGCGTCCAGGGCGCGACGCAGGTATCCCGAACGCGCGAACGTGGTGACGATCACGACCTTGATCGGCAATTCATGGCGCTGGATCCGCTGCGCGAGTTCGAGGCCGGTCAGGCCCGGCATCTCGATGTCGGAAATCAGGATGTCGGGTTTCAGGCGCTGCATCTCGCGCCACGCGGACTCGCCATCGGCGACGGAACCCAGTACCTCGATGTCGGGCTCGAGCGCGAGCAGCGCGGCCAGCGCGCCGCGCACCATCGCCTGGTCTTCCGCGAGCATGACGCGCATCATGCGTGGCTGCCCGCGCGCTGCGCCAGCGGCACGACGGTGGCCGTCGCCGGCTTCGCCGGCGATTGATTCCCGGCCACGATGGCAGGCAGCGGCAGCGCCACTTCGATGCTGGTGCCACGCCCGCGCGGCGATTCGATCGCGAGCGTGCCGCCGCGCGCCTCGATGCGTTCGCGCATGCCGGTGAGCCCATTGCCGCGTTCGTTGACGCCGCCGCGGCCATCATCGCGCACGCGCATCACCACCTTTTCGGCGCCAGCGATCACGGTGACCTCGACACGATTGGCGCGCGCGTGCCGCTGGATGTTGGTGACCGCTTCGCGCAGCACCAGCGCCAGGCAAGTCTCGACGTCGGGGGGCAACTCCTGCGGATCGTGCCAGTACTCCATCTGCACGCCCGCGGCTTCCAGCAGCAGGCGCGCGGAAGCCAGCTCCGCCGCCATCGCCGCGGCGCGGATGCCGCTGACCGCGCTGCGCACCTGCGACAGCGCTTCGCGCGACACCCGCGCGACATCGGTCATTTCTCGGTGCGCCGCGGACGGATCCCGTTCGATCAACCGACCGGCGAGCTCCGACTTCAACGCCACCATCGACAGCGTGTGTCCCAGCAGGTCGTGCAGGTCGCGGCCGATGCGCTCGCGCTCGGCGCTGGCGGCAAGGCGGCGCACTTCATCGTGCGACAAACGCAATTCGGCCTGGCGCTGCTGCACGACATTCTGGTAGATGCCCATGATGCCGACGATCAGTCCGATCAGGATGGCATTGACCAGATACGGCCACGGAAAGCCCACCCAAAACCACTCGACCGAATACAGCGCCAGCAGCGCGAGCATCGACCAGATCGAAAGCCGCCAGGAATTGCAGAACGCAGCCACCGCGCACGCGTAAATCAGGTACGTTTCCGCAAACGGATTGAGCGGAGTCAGCGCGACACCCAGCGCCGCGATGGCGACGGCATACCAGAGGTTGTGGCGCCGCGAACATGAATACGCTTGCCAGTACAGAAACAGGAAAATCGGCACGCTCGCGAGCGTCGGCCACAGCCAACCCATGAAATGGCCGCCAATGCCGAATACCGCCGGACCGAATACCCAGCCCAGCCATACCAGCGAAAGCAGTGGCGCGAAACGCAGCGCGCGCGGTCCCTGGCGAAACCGCCCGGTCACCATCATCGAGTCCGGCGCGGCTTTCGTGAACAGCGTGTCGATCTCTGATCTGATCATGCGCCTAGCATGCGCCAACAGGCACTACCACACAAACGGCACGAACCGCTTGGTGCGGAGAATGTAATCGCGATAGGGCTGGCCGAGGTCGGCGCACAACGCCTGTTCCTCGATGTGCACGCGCCAGGCGTACCCGATGCCCGCGCCGGCCACGATCGCCAGCAGCGCGGCCCAATTGGTCATCGCGATCCCCATGCCAAGAAACATCAGCAGGGCGCCCGTGTAGGACGGATGCCGGATCAACCGATACGGTCCCGTATCCACCACGTATTGCCCCGTGCGCGTCGCCACCGTTCGTGTGAAAAACCGGCCAAGGCTCCTGATCGCGTACCAGCGGAACGCGAGGCCAGCCAGCATCAGCGCGATGCCAATCCAGAATTGCAGCGGCTGGTTCCACCTCAAGGTGGTTCCCGGGAAATTGGCGTTGACGAGGAAGAACGCCGCGACGACCCCCGCCGCGCATGCGACCAGAAGCACGAAGTGCGAACCACGGTCGCGCTTGACGGATCCCTGCTCGGGACGCTGGAACAAGGAACCAGCCCACTCCGGCGCGAAACACACGAACAGCACGGCGTAGAACACGGCCAGGTGGAAATGCGAGTGTGCGATCAGCGCAGGCATGCCCGGCTCCCGTCACAAGGTACGGCCAGCATGCCGCAGGGGCCGGCATGCCGCCAAGACGCGCCCGTCAAACGTCGTGGCTGACAACCGTCATGCGGATCCGGACGGGGTTACGCCGTGCCGGGCCGCCTGCTAGAATCACGGGACGTTTTTCTTTTCCGCGTTAATTACTTACGGGCGATATCCGAGTGATGTCGCCACGCTGGAGGCTCCCATGAAACCGATCGACATGCTGCGCGAACTGCGCACCCACGGCGGCAAGGTCCGCACCCACGGGCTGGACGATGCCACCATCGAGCGCTTCGCCGGACAGGATGCCGACCTCGCGGGCGCGATCACGGACGCGCACACCGCCTTCGCGCAACTGAAGGCGGCCCACCCGGACGTGCTGGGCATGGACGAGGACAGGCAGCTGCACGCCGTGCAGTCCGGTTTCGTGAACTTCTACCCCGACGACGCGGTGTGCCCGTTCATCCCGCTGGCCGCGCGCGGCGCATGGATCGTCACCCTGAAGGGCGCCGTGCTGTACGACTGCGGCGGCTACGGCATGCTGGGCTTCGGCCACAACCCGCCGGCCGTGATGAAGGCCATGGCGAAACCGCAAGTGATGGCCAACGTGATGACGCCGGCGCTCGCACAGCACGCCTTCACCGAGGCGTTGCGCAAGGAAATCGGCCACCACGCGGGCAAGCACCCGTTCGCAAAATTCATGTGCCTCAACTCGGGCTCGGAATCGGTGACGCTGGCCGCGCGCATCGCGGACGTCAACGCGAAGCTGATGACCGATCCGGGCGCGAAGTACGCGGGCCGCACGATCAAGCGCCTGGTGGTGAAGGGCGCGTTCCACGGCCGCACCGAGCGTCCGGCGCTGTATTCCGATTCCTCGCGCAAGGCGTACGTCAACAACCTCGCCAGCTTCCGCGACGAGCATTCGGTGATCGCGATCGAGGCTTACGACGTGGCCGCGTTGCGCCGCGCCTTCGACGAAGCCGAGAAGAACGGCTGGTTCTTCGAAGCGATGTTCCTCGAACCCGTGATGGGCGAAGGCGATCCGGGCCGCGCGGTGACACCCGAGTTCTACGCCGCCGCGCGCGAGCTGACGCAGGCGCACGGTTCGCTGCTGCTGGTCGATTCCATCCAGGCCGGCCTGCGCGCGCAGGGCGTGCTGTCGATCGTCGACTACCCCGGCTTCGAGAACCTGCCGGCGCCGGACATGGAAACCTATTCCAAGGCGCTCAACGGCGGCCAGTTTCCGCTGTCGGTGCTCGCGGTCAACGAGCGCGCCGCGGCCCTGTACAAGAAGGGCATCTACGGCAACACCATGACCGGCAATCCGCGCGCGCTCGACATCGCGTGCACGGTGCTGGCGGAAATCACGCCCGAGCTGCGCGCGAACATCCGCGAACGCGGTGCCGAATTGGTGAAGAAACTCGGCGCGCTGAAAGACGAGCTCGGGGGGCTGATCACCAAGGTGCAGGGCACCGGACTGCTGTTCTCCTGCGAACTCGCGCCGCAGTTCAAGTGCTTCGGCGCGGACTCGATCGAGGAATACATGCGCGAGCGCGGCATCAACGTGATCCATGGCGGCGCC